>NZ_JBFUFP010000163.1:0-7959 GCF_056403375.1 Rhizobacter sp. P2_H2 | reverse complement strand
GTGCAGGCCTGGCACACCGCGCTGGAGAAGGCGATCCGCATCGCGATCGACGAGGGCCAGCTGCGCCCCGACACCGACCCGCTGCAGATGCTGTTCGAGATCCACGGCCTGATCCTCGCGCTGCACCACGACGCCCGCTTCCTGCGCATCCCCGGTGCGCTCGACCGCGCCCGCCATGCCTTCGAGCGCGTGCTCGGCTACTACGCGGTCGATGCGGCGGCCGCCCCCGCCAAGCCGCTGCGCGCCGCGCGCCGCTGAATCCGATTTCCCGAGTTTCCATTTCTTTCCCAGGAGTTTTTTCGATGGCTCAGTACACCCCTCCGTTGCGTGACATGCAGTTCCTGATGAGCGAAGTGCTGAACGTGGTCGACGAGCTGAAGGCCCTGCCGGCGCATGCCGACATCGACCTCGACACGATCAACGCCGTGCTCGAAGAGGGCGGCAAGTTCGCATCGCAGGTGGTGTTCCCGCTGAACCAGAGCGGCGACGAAGAGGGCTGCACGCTCGACAAGACCACGCACGAAGTGACCGCGCCGAAGGGCTTCAAGGAAGCCTATGCGCAGTACGTCGAAGGCGGCTGGCCGGCGCTGAGCTGCGACCCGGCCTTCGGCGGCCAGGGCCTGCCGCACGTCGTGAACCAGTGCTTCTACGAGATGCTGAACTCGGCCAACCAGGCCTGGACCATGTACCCCGGCCTGTCGCACGGCGCCTACGAGGCGCTGCATGCGCACGGCACCGATGCGCAGAAGGCGCTGTACCTGCCGAAGCTGACCAGCGGCGTGTGGACCGGCACGATGTGCCTGACCGAGCCGCACTGCGGCACCGACCTGGGCCTGCTGCGCACGAAGGCCGAACCGCAGGCGGACGGCACCTACAAGCTGACCGGCAACAAGATCTTCATCTCCGCCGGCGAGCACGACCTGGCCGAGAACATCGTCCACCTGGTGCTGGCGCGCCTGCCGGATGCACCGGCCGGCTCGAAGGGCATCTCGCTGTTCGCGGTGCCGAAGTTCAACGTCAATGCCGACGGCTCGATCGGCTCGCGCAACGGCATCTGGTGCGGCGGCCTCGAGCACAAGATGGGCATCCACGGCAACGCGACCGCGCAGATGGTGCTCGAAGGCGCCGTCGGCACGCTGGTCGGCCAACCGAACAAGGGCCTGGCGGCGATGTTCGTGATGATGAACGCCGCCCGCCTGGGCGTCGGCATGCAGTCGCTGGGGCTGACCGAAGTGGCCTACCAGAACGCGGTGGCCTACGCGAAGGAGCGCATCCAGATGCGCGCGCTGTCGGGCCCGAAGAACCCGGACAAGCCGGCCGACACGATCATCGTGCACCCCGACGTGCGCAAGATGCTGCTGACTGCCCGCGCCTATGCCGAAGGCGGCCGCGCGCTCGCGATGTGGACCACGCTGCAGCTCGACAAGGAGCTGGCCTCGGACGATGAGGACGTGCGCAAGGACTGCGCCGACCTGGTCGCGCTGATCACGCCGATCATCAAGGCCTTCATCACCGACAACGGCTGGATCGCGACCTCGCACTGCATGCAGGTGTTCGGCGGCCACGGCTACATCAAGGAATGGGGCATGGAGCAGTACGTGCGCGATGCCCGCATCAACATGATCTACGAGGGCACCAACACGATCCAGTCGCTGGACCTGCTGGGCCGCAAGATCCTCTCCGACAACGGCGCCAAGCTGAAGAAGTTCGGCAAGCTGGTGCAGGAGTTCGTCGAGGAAGAAGGCACGAACGAGGCGATGCAGGAGTTCGTGAACCCGCTGGCCGAGCTGGGCGACAAGGTCACGAAGCTGACCACCGAGCTGGGCATGAAGGCCTTCGGCAACGCCGACGAAGTGGGCGCGGCCGCGGTCGACTACCTGCGCGTGGCCGGCCACCTGGTGTTCGCGTATTTCTGGGCCCGCATGGCGAAGGTCGCGCTGGCCAAGGTGGACGGCGGTGATCCGTTCTACAAGGCCAAGCTCGCGACGGCACGCTTCTACTACGCGAAGCTGCTGCCCGAGACCGCCTCGCTGATCCGCACCGCGCGCACCGGCCTGAAGCCGCTGATGGAAATGGACGAGGCGCTGTTCTGAGCCTCTGCCTTGCACCCCGTCGAAACAAAACAAATCAGGAGAGACAAGCGATGAAGAGACTGCTGCTGGCACTCGCCGCCACGCTGGCCGTGGCGGGCGCCCATGCCCAGGCCACGCCCGCAGGGCTGTGGAAGACGATCGACGACAGCACGAAGAAGGAGCGCTCGCTGGTGCGCATCGTCGAGACCGACGGCGTGATCAGCGGCAAGCTCGAGAAGCTGCTGGATCCCGATGCGAAGCAGGACGCCGTCTGCGACGAATGCAGCGACGACCGCAAGGGCCAGCCGCTGGTCGGGCTGTCGATCATCCGCGGCGCGAAGAAGAGCGCTGACACCGACGGCTTGTGGGACGGGGGCAGYATCCTCGACCCGGCCAACGGCAAGACCTACAAGCTGCGCCTGAAGCCGATCGAGGGCGGCAAGAAGCTGGAAGTTCGAGGCTATGTCGGCGCGCCGCTGTTCGGCCGCACCCAGACCTGGATCCGGGTCGAGTAAATCAAAGTCAAAGGAGAAGAAACATGAGTCGCTTCAACGTCCGCAAGGTCGCCGTGCTCGGCGCCGGCGTGATGGGCGCGCAGATCGCCGCCCACCTGGTCAACGTCAAGGTGCCGGTCGTGCTGTTCGACCTGCCGGCAAAAGATGGCCCGAAGAACGGCATCGTCACGAAGGCCGTCGAAGGCCTGAAGAAGCTGAAGCCGTCGCCGCTGGGCATCCCGGAAGACGCCGCGCTGATCCAGCAGGCCAACTACGAGGAGCACAGCGAGCTCCTGAAGGATTGCGACCTGATCATCGAGGCCATCGCCGAGCGCATGGACTGGAAGCTCGACCTGTACAAGAAGATCGCGCCCTTCATTGCGCCGCACGCGATCGTCGCGAGCAACACCTCGGGCCTGTCGATCACCAAGCTGGCGGACGTGCTGCCCGAAGAGATCAAGCCGCGCTTCTGCGGCATCCACTTCTTCAACCCGCCGCGGTACATGTACCTGGTGGAGCTGATCCCGACCCCGGCGACGCGGCCGGAGATCCTCGACCAGCTCGAGACCTTCGTGACCACCGCGGTCGGCAAGGGCGTCGTGCGCGCGAAGGACACGCCGAACTTCATCGCCAACCGCGTCGGCATCGCCGGCATGCTGGCGACGATCAAGGAAGCCGAGAACTTCGGGCTGACCTATGACGTGGTCGATGACCTGACCGGCAAGAAGATGGGCCGCGCGAGCTCGGGCACCTTCCGCACCGCGGACGTGGTCGGCCTCGACACGATGGCGCACGTCGTGAAGACGCTGCAGGACAACCTGGCCGACGACCCGTTCTTCCCGAGCTACGCGACGCCGCCGGTGCTGGCCAAGCTGATCGAGCAGGGCGCGCTGGGCCAGAAGAGCGGCGCCGGCTTCTACAAGAAGGTCGGCAAGGACATCCTGCGCCTCGACCCGGCCAAGGCTGACTACGTGCCCGCGGGTGGCAAGGCCGACGAGATCGTCGCGCGCATGCTGAAGAAGGCCGCGCCCGAGCGCCTGAAGCTGCTGCGTGAATCCACCAACCCGCAGGCGCAGTTCCTGTGGGCGATCCTGCGCGACAGCTTCCACTACGTCGCGGTGCACCTGGCCGACATCGCCGATTCGGCGCGCGAGGTCGATTTCGCGATGCGCTGGGGCTTCGGCATGCAGCAAGGCCCGTTCGAGCTGTGGCAGGCCGCCGGCTGGAAGCAGGTGGCCGAATGGGTCAAGGCCGACATCGACGCCGGCAAGGCGCTGAGCAAGGCGCCGCTGCCGGCCTGGGTGTTCGACGGGCGCGAGGGCGTGCACTCGCCGGAAGGCTCGTGGAGCGCGTCGCAGAACAAGTACATCCCGCGCAGCACGCTGCCGGTGTATGCCCGCCAGCACTTCCCCGAGGCCGTGCTCGGCTCGGGCGCGGCCGATCCGCTGAAGGCCGGCACGCAGGAGTTCAAGAACGAGGAAGTGCGCGTCTGGTCGCTCGACGGCGAGGTGCTGATCGCCAGCATCACCGCGAAGCTGCACCTGATCAGCCCGACCGTCACCGAGGGCCTGCTGAAGGCGGTCGAGATCGCCGAAGCGAAGTACAAGGGCCTGGTGATCTGGTCGCCGGATGACGTGTTCTCGGCCGGTGCCAACCTCGAGGCGCTGATGCCGGTCTTCATGAAGAGCGGCGCCAAGGGCATCGCCCCTGAAGAGAAGAAGCTGCAGGACGCGATGCTGCGCATCCGCTACGCGCAGGTCCCGGTCGTCTCGGCGATCCGCGGCATCGCGCTGGGCGGCGGCTGCGAGCTGTCGGTGTACTCGGCCAAGCGCGTCGCGGCGATGGAAAGCTACGTCGGCCTGGTCGAAGTGGGCGTCGGCCTGATCCCGGGCGGCGGCGGTCTCGCGTACATCGCGCGCCGTGCGGCCGAGATGGCGAGCGCCGCGAACGCCAACGCCGACATCCTGAAGTTCCTGACCGACGGCTTCACGAACGCCGCGATGGCCAAGGTGGGCACCAGCGCGATCGAGAGCCGCAAGCTCGGCTACCTGCTGTGGAGCGACGTGATCGTCCCGAACAAGGACGAGCTGCTGTTCGTCGCGATCCAGCAGGCGAAGGCGATGTTCGACAGCGGCTACCGCGCACCAGCGAAGACGCTGTTCCCGGTGGCCGGCCGCAACGCCATTGCCACCATCAAGGCGCAGCTCGTCAACATGCGTGACGGCGGCTTCATCAGCGCGCACGACTTCCACATCTCGGCGCTGATCGCCGACGTGGTGTGCGGCGGCGATGTCGATGCCGGCTCGCTGGTTAGCGAGGAGTACCTGATGGCGCTGGAGCGCAAGCACTTCTGCGGGCTGCTGGAGCACCCGAAGAGTCAAGAACGGATCATGGGCATGCTGCAAACGGGCAAGCCTGTTCGCAACTGAGCGGAGAACACAACATGAGCAAGCAAGTGCAAGACGCCTACATCGTCGCCGCCACCCGCACCCCGATCGGCCGTTCGGGCCGTGGGTACTTCAAGAACACCCGCCCCGACGACCTGCTGGTCACCGCGATCCGCAGCGCGATGGCCCAGGTGCCGACGCTGGACCCGAAGGCGATCGAGGACGCCATCATCGGCTGCTCGTTCCCCGAGGGCGAGCAGGGCATGAACATGGCCCGCATCGCGGTCGCGCTGGCCTTCGCGCACCCGGTGGGCGGCGTGACGGTCAACCGCTTCTGCGCCTCGGGCGTGACGGCGATCCAGATGGCCGCCGACCGCATCCGCGTCGGCGAGGCCGACGTGCTGATCGCCGGCGGTGCCGAGTCGATGAGCCTGGTGCCGATGGGCGGCAACAAGCCGTCGTTCAACCCGCAGGTGTTCGCGAAGGATGAGAACGTCGGCATCGCCTACGGCATGGGGCTGACGGCCGAGAAAGTCGCCGCGCAATGGAAGGTCAGCCGCGAGGCGCAGGACGCGTTCGCGTACGAATCGCACATGCGCGCGCTGAAGGCGCAGAAGGCGGGAGAGTTCACGGACGAGATCACGCCGATCGAGATCGTCGAGCGCTTTCCGAACCTGCTGACCGGTGAGCAGGGCGTGAAGACCCGCACCGTGAGCCTCGACGAAGGCCCGCGCGCCGACACCTCGCCGGAAGGCCTGGCCAAGCTGAAGGCGGTGTTCGCCGCCAAGGGCAGCGTGACCGCCGGCAACAGCTCGCAGACGAGCGACGGCGCCGGTGCGCTGATCCTCGCGAGCGAGAAGGCCGTCAAGCAGTACGACCTGAAGCCGCTGGCCCGTTTCGTCAGCTTCGCGGCGCGCGGCGTGCCGCCCGAGATCATGGGGATCGGCCCGATCGAGGCGATCCCGGCCGCGCTGCGCTATGCCGGCCTGAAGCAGCAGGACCTGGACTGGATCGAGCTGAACGAGGCGTTCGCCGCGCAGTCGCTGGCGGTGATCAACAGCGTCGGGCTCGATCCGGCCAAGGTGAACCCGATGGGCGGCGCGATCGCGCTGGGCCATCCGCTGGGCGCCACCGGGGCGATCCGCGCCGCGACGGTCATCCACGCGCTGCGCCGCCACAACCTGAAGTACGGGATGGTGACGATGTGCGTCGGTACCGGCCAGGGCGCTGCGGGAATTTTTGAGCGCGTCTGATCTCTTCAAGCCAACGAGGTCCGAAGTAACCCCGTTCGCCCTGAGCCTGTCGAAGGGTCGGACTGAGCTCGTCGAAGGCCGCGTGCCACTGGCACCAACCCTTCGACGGACGGGTCCTCGACAGGCTCGGCCCCTGCTCAGGGCGAACGGATCGTGGGTGGAGGTGAGCATGGAGACGAGGCAACTCGAGACCGACGACGGCAGCCGGCTGTCGCTGCGCCTGTACCCGTCGGTCGGCGCCGCGAAAGCCGCGGTGCTGATCGGCGGTGCGATGGGCGTTCGCCAGGACTACTACCAGCCGTTCGCGCAATGGCTGGCCGGGCAGGGCTACGCGGTCGCGACCTTCGACTACCGCGGCATGGGCGAGTCGCGCGCGACGCCGTCGCTGCGCGGCCTGAAGGCCGACCTGTTCAGCTGGGCGCGCGACTACGACAGCGCGATCGATGCGCTGCGCGAGGCCGCGCCGGGCCTGCCGCTGTACCTCGTCGGCCACAGCCTGGGCGCGCAGCTGCCCGGCCTGCTGCGCAACCACGCGCAGGTCGACGGCCTGATCTCGGTGGCGGCCGGCAGCGGCTACTGGCGCGACAACGCGCCGCCGCTGCGCCGCATGATCCTGTACTTCTGGTACGTGCTGGTGCCGGTCGCGACCGCCGTCTTCGGCTACTTCCCCGGCAAGCGGCTGCGCAAGGTCGGCGACCTGCCGAAGGGCGTGATGCTGCAGTGGCGGCGCTGGTGCCTGCATCCGCGCTACCACGTCGGTGCCGAAGGGGCGGCGGTGCGCGAGCAGTTCGAGGCGGCGCGCTTCCCGCTGGTCGCGCTGTCGATCACCGACGATGAACTGATGACCGAGCGCGGCACCCGCGTGCTGGTCGATTGCTACCCGAATGCGCAGCGCCGCATCGAGCGCATCGCGCCGTCCGATGTGCAAGCGAAGCGCATCGGCCACTTCGGGCTGTTCCGCGAGCAGTTCCAGGCGACACTCTGGCCGCGCATGACGGCTTTGCTGCAGGGCTTCGGCCCGGCCTCACTGCACACGATGAAGGAGACGACATGAGCATCAAGACCGCCGTTCTCAACGGCGTATTCACCCTCGAGATCGCGCGCCCCGAGAAGAAGAACGCGATCACGATCGACATGTACCAGGCGATGGCCGACGGCCTGAAGGCCGCGCAGGCCGACGCCGCGGTGCGCGCGGTGCTGATCACCGGCCAGCCCGGCATCTTCACCTCGGGCAACGACCTCGAGGACTTCATGAAACGCCCGCCGAGCGGCCAGGACTCGCCGGTGTTCCAGTTCATGCAGGCGCTGAACGGCTGCGAGAAGCCGGTCGTCGCGGCCGTCACCGGTGCGGCGATCGGCATCGGCACCACGATGCTGCTGCACTGCGACCTGGTCTACGTGGCCGACGAGGCACGCCTCGCGATGCCGTTCGTGAGCCTGGGCCTGGTGCCGGAGTTCGCGTCGAGCCTGGTGGTGCCGCAGTTGGTGGGCCGCGTGAAGGCGGCCGAGAAGATCCTGCTCGGCGAGCCGTTCACCGGGGTCGAGGCGGTCGAGATGGGCATCGCCAACGCGGTGCTGCCGACCAGCGAGGTCGCGCAGCATGCGCGCCGCATCGCCGAGCGCTTCAACGCGCTGCCGCCGGGCGCCGTGCGCGACACGAAGAAGCTGCTGCGCCGCGCCGGCAGCGAGGCCACGCTGCAGGCCATCCAGGCCGAGGCGGCGATCTTCGCCGAGCGCCTCACCAGCCCCGAGG
>NZ_JBFUFP010000162.1:0-8005 GCF_056403375.1 Rhizobacter sp. P2_H2 | reverse complement strand
GCGCAGCACCGCGGCGTCCTTGGCCTTGAAGTTGACGCCGCCCACCATGTCGGCAGCGTTCTCCTTGTCGGCCATCCAGCGCGCCGCCGAGCTGCTCGCGCCGTGCTGCGACAGCGCGAACACCGAGGCGCCGCGCGCCTTCGGCGTCAGGAAGGCATCGGCATGGATCGACACGAACAGGTCGGCCTGCACGCGCCGCGCCTTGCGCACCCGGTCCTGCAGCGGCACGAAGAAGTCGGCGTCGCGGGTCATCATCGCGCGAAAGCCCGGCAGCCCGTTGATGCGGTCGCGCAGTTTCAGCGCCACCTGCAGCACCACGTCTTTCTCGTGCAGCCCGCTCGGACCGCTCGCGCCCGGGTCCTCGCCCCCATGGCCGGGGTCGAGCGCGACGATGATCAGCCGGTCGATGCGCCCCTGCGACATCGGCGGCACCGTGGCGGCACCGGACGCCAGCGGCCCGCCATGCGGCTGCGAGGCCGCGGCCACCGGCGGCTGCGATGGCGCCGGCGCCGGCAGCGGCTTGATGTTCACGTCCGGCGGCCGGCCGATCTTGCCGATGAACTCGCCGAGGGCGTCCTGCACCTCCTGGGCCGCACGCTGCTCGGCCTGCTCCTTGTCCTTGATCAGCGTGAGCAGCGGATCACGCTCCTCGGTCGGATAGAGGTCGAACACCAGCCGGTGCTGGTAGGCCGCCACCGGCGCCAGCGTGAACAGCTGCGGCGCGGTCGCCTGCTTCAGGTCGATCACCAGGCGCACGACGCGCGGCTGGTTCTGCCCGACCCGCACGCCGCCGATGAACGGATCGTCGGAACGCACCTTGCCCACCAGTTCGCGCAGCGCGGGACTGAGCTCCAGCCCATCGATGTCGATCACCAGCCGGTTCGGGTTCTCGGCCAGGAAGTGCTTGACCGACAGCGCCGAGTCGGACTCGAGCGTCACGCGGGTGTAGTCGGCGGCCGGCCAGACGCGCACCGCGACGATGGTTGCGCCGAACGCGAGCTCGTTGGCGCCGAGCAGCAGCACGAGGCTGCCGAGGCCTTGCAGCGCAGCGCGCCGCTTCATGCCAGCAGCTCCACGCCGAGCGGCGTCTGCGCGGCCAGGCGCACGCGGCGCGGCCCCCCACCCTCTTCGCCCGCGTCAACGTCATCGAACGCGATGTCGATCCGCAGATCGGCCACGGGAAGCAGCTCCTGTGCCTTCTCCGGCCACTCGGCGATCTTCAGCCCAGGGGCACCGAACACGTCGCGGAAGCCCGCGTCCTCGAACTCCTGCGGATCCTCGAAGCGGTAGAAATCGAAATGCGAGATGACCGGTGCGCCCGGCAGCGGATACTGCTCCATCACCGCATACGTCGGGCTCTTGATGCGCCCGGTGACGCCGAGCGCCTGCAGCAGGTGGCGCGTGAAGGTGGTCTTGCCGGCCCCCAGCGGGCCGTGCAGTTCGATGAAGGCATGGCGCAGCGAGGGATGCGCCGCCAGCCGCTGCGCGGTGGCGGCGCAGGCGGCCTCGTCGGGCCAGGGCAGCGATCGGGTTTCTAGAATCGTCAAATGACCGAAGCTCAGCAGTTGGACGGTGATGGCCTGGTCGCGCAGCTGCGCGACTGGGGCCTCGCGCTCGGATTTTCACAGATCGGCGTCGCCGATGTGGATCTGTCCTCCGCCGAGGCAGGGCTTCTGGCGTGGCTGCGCGACGGTTTCCATGGCGAGATGGGCTACATGGCCGCGCATGGCCTGAAGCGCGCCCGCCCCGCCGAACTGGTGCCGGGCACCGTGCGCGTGATCACCGCGCGCATGGACTATCTCCCCGACGCGACACCCGACGACTGGCAGGCCGTCGAATGGCAGCGCCTCGCCTCGCCCGCGCAGGCCGCCGTGTCGGTCTATGCCCGCGGCCGCGATTACCACAAGGTGCTGCGCCACCGGCTGCAGAAGCTCGCCGACCGCCTGCAGCAGGCCGTCGGCCCGCGCGGCCACCGCGTGTTCACCGACTCGGCACCGGTGCTCGAGGTCGAGCTCGCGTCGCGCAGCGGCATCGGCTGGCGCGGCAAGCACACGCTGACGCTGCACCGCGAGGCCGGCTCGATGTTCTTCCTCGGCGAGATCTACGTCGACCTGCCGCTGCCGCTGTCGGCCCCGGTCACCGGGCACTGCGGCAGCTGCAGCGCCTGCATCGACGTCTGCCCGACGCGCGCCATCGTCGCGCCCTACCGCGTCGATGCGCGGCGCTGCATCTCGTACCTGACGATCGAGCACGCGGGGCCGATCCCGGTCGAGCTGCGACCGGCGATCGGCAACCGCATCTACGGCTGCGACGACTGCCAGCTGGCGTGCCCCTGGAACAAGTACGCGCAGCGCAGCCCGCTGCCCGACTTCGACGTGCGCGACGCGCTCGCGGCGMCGACGCTGCGCAGCCTGTGGGCCTGGACCGAGGCCGACTTCCTGCGCCACACCGAAGGCAGCGCGATCCGCCGCATCGGCCACCAGCGCTGGCGCCGCAACCTCGCGGTGGCGATCGGCAACGCGCTGCGCGACCCGGCCACGCCGGCTGCCGAACGCGCGGCGCTGGTGGAGGCGTTGCAGGCGGAGCGCGAGGGGGCTGACGAACTGGTGCGAGAGCACATAGACTGGGCGCTCTCCGCGTGATCCGTGGCAGTCGAACGGCACGAACATTGCTCAATCCGATGTTGTCCCCACCGAACTGCCCCTGATGATCGCCCGCCTGCTGCTGCTCCTCGCCTTCGTCCTCTCCCTCCCCGCGCATGCCGCGCCACGCTGCCTGAGCGACTGCACGCCGCGCATCGGCATCGTCTCGGCCTTCGGCGCCGAGGCCGACATCCTGGTCGCCAACACCCAGGGCCGGCGCAGCTTCACGGTCAACGGCAACCGCTTCACGACCGGCACGCTGCGCGGCAACCGGGTCGTCATCGTGCTGAGCGGCGTCAGCATGATCAACTCGACGATGGTCACGCAGCTGATGCTGGACCACTTCCACGTGCAGCGGCTCATCATGAGCGGCATCAGCGGCGGCGTGAACCCGGCCCACCACGTCGGCGACGTGATCGTGCCCGAGCGCTGGGCGATGCCGCTCGAGGTGTACTGGAACCATGACGGCACGCCGCCCGCACCCTGCGGCGCCCCGGGCGACGTGAGCTGCCTCGGCCTGAAGCTCGCCGAGGCCGACGGCAAACCGGTGCCGCCCTTCGTCGGCGCGGCGCCGGTCGGCGGGCTCTTCATGCGGCAGAACTTCGTGATGAGCCGCGAGCGCGCGCCGCAGGGCGAGTTCCGCTTCGACTACGAGGCCGATCCGGCGATGCTCGAGGTCGCCCGCGCGATCCGGCCAGCGCTGGCGCGCTGCGGCCCCAAGGCCTTCACGCCGGGCGTGGCCGAGCCGGACCCGAAGCTGTGCGTCGCGACGCAGCCGCGCGTGGTGGTCGGCGGGCGCGGCGTGTCGGGCACGCTGTTCCTCGCCAACCCGGCCTACCGCAGCTACCTGTTCGAGCAGCTGCAGGCCGAGACCTTCGAGATGGAGACCGCCGCGCTCGCGCACGTGGCCCACGCGAACGGCGTGCCCTACATCGCGTTCCGCAGCCTCAGCGACCTGGCCGGCGCGGAGGAGTTCAACGCCGACGTCGGCGCGCTGTTCTCGAGCGGGCTGGCCGAAACCAACGAAGCGGCCGTCACGATGGCCTTCCTCGAGGCCTGGAAGGCCCGCGCCACTCCCCGGAGACAACCGAAATGAAGAAGACGATCCTTGCCTTGCTGCTGGCCGCGGCCGCCTCGCTGGCCCAGGCGCAAGCCCAGACACCAACCCCGGCCCCCGCCCCGCGCCCGCTGAAGGTGCTGATCATCGCGATGTTCGAGCCCGAGGCCGCGCCGTGGATAGCGCCGATGAAGCTGACCGAGGCCATCCCGGTGCCCGGCCTGCTGCCCGAGAGCCCGGCGCTGCGCTGCAACAGCGACGACGTGTGCCTGCTGACAGCCGGCATGGGGCACGCCAATGTCGCCGCCTCCACGATGGCCGTCACGCTCGACCCGCGCTTCGACCTGCGGCAGACGTACTTCCTGATCGCCGGCATCGCGGGCATCGACCCGGCGCGCGGCACGCTCGGCACGGCGGCATGGGCGCGCTACCTGGTCGATGTCGGCATCGCGCACGAACTCGATGCACGCGAGATGCCCAAGGGCTGGGCCTCGGGCTACTTCGGCATCATGACCAAGGGCCCCGGCGAGAAGCCGAAGTTCGACTACCACACCGAGCTCGCGCAGCTCGACGAGGCGCTGCTGCAGAAGGCGCTGGCGCTCAGCAGGAACGCGAAGCTCGCCGACAGCGACGCCGCGAAGGCCTACCGCAAGCGCTACAAGCAGGCGGCGGCCCGCAAGCCGCCCACCGTGACCCAGTGCGATACGCTGGGCGGCGACACTTGGTGGCATGGCGACAAGCTGGGCGAGCACGCCCGCGCCYGGACCCGGCTGCTGACCGACGGCAAGGGCACCTACTGCACGACCCAGCAGGAGGACAACGCCACCTACAACGCGCTGGCCCGGGCGGCGGCCGCCGGCCGCGTCGACCTGAAGCGGCTGGCCGTGCTGCGCACCGCCTCGAACTTCGACCGCCCCCATTCGGGGCAGAGCGCGTATGCGTCGCTGATGGCGTCGACGGCCGGCACGCCGGGCGGCTTCGTGCCGGCCACGCAGAACCTGGTCGCGGCCGGCGGGCCGCTGGTGACCGACATCGTCGCGCACTGGGACCAGTGGCGCGTCGGCGTGCCCGCGCCCTGAGCGGCGGCCCCGATGCACCTGAACGTGGCATGGCAGTTGCTGTTGCCCTCCATTCCCTCACCCACACGGATGTACCCATGCCCCAACAAGCGGCCCCGTTCGCGCTGACCCGCGCCTCCCTCTGCATCGGACTGGCCCTGGCCGCACTGGCCGCCCAGGCCCAGGAAACCAGCGTGCTGGCCCCGGTCACCGTGACCGCCGAGCGCCGCAGCGAGAACGCGAAGGACGTGCCGATGTCGATCTCGACGCTCGGCGGCGAGAAGCTCGACGTGCTGAACTCGTCCGGCGAAGACATCCGCATGCTGTCGGGCCGCGTGCCGAGCCTGAACATCGAGTCGTCGTTCGGCCGCGCCTTCCCGCGCTTCTACATCCGCGGCTACGGCAACACCGATTTCCACCTGAACGCGTCACAGCCGGTCTCGCTGATCTATGACGACGTGGTGCAGGAGAACCCGATCCTGAAGGGCTTCCCGGCCTTCGACCTCGACCGCATCGAGGTGCTGGCCGGCCCGCAGGGCACGCTGTTCGGCCGCAACACGCCGGCCGGCGTGGTGAAGTTCGAATCGGTCAAGCCGCAGCTGAAGAAGAACGAGGGCTACGGCAGCATCAGCTACGGCACGTTCGGCACCACCAACCTCGAAGGCGCGTGGAACGCGTCGGCGAGCCCGGATTTCGCGGCCCGCGTGTCGATCCAGTCGCAGCACCGCGACGACTGGGTCGACAACAACTACCGCCCGGCGCAGACCGACAAGCTCGAGGGTTACGACGACAACGCGATCCGCCTGCAGGCGCTGTACCAGCCGAGCAGCAGCTTCAGCGCGCTCGGCAACGTGCACATGCGCGACCTGAAGGGCACGGCGCGGCTGTTCCGCGCCAACATCATCAAGCCGGGCACGAACGACCTGGTCGACGGCTTCGACGAGAAGTCGGTGACGATCGACGGCAAGAACGAGCAGACGCTGTCGAACTTCGGCACCAGCCTGCGGCTGCGCTGGGCCTTCGACACCGTGGCGCTGAACTCGATTACCGGCTTCGAGCACCTGTACACCTACAGCCGCGGCGACGTCGATGGCGGCTACGGCGCCCCGTACGCACCGGGGGGCGGCGTGAACGGCCCCGGCTTCATCCCGTTCTCGAGCGAGACCTCGGACGCGCTGAACGGCCACCGCCAGTACTCGCAGGAGTTCCGCCTCGAATCACTGACCGGCGGCCCGCTGAAGTGGCAGGGTGGGGTCTACCTGTTCCGCGAGCGCTACCTGATCAACAGCGTCAGCTACGACACGATCTTCCACGGCCCGGACACCTCGGTGCAGACCACGCAGGTCAACAACGCCTGGGCGGTGTTCGGTTCGGCCAACTACCAGTTCACGCCGCAGTTGAACGTGCGCGGCGGCTTGCGCTACACGCATGACGAGAAGACCCTTGCAACGACCTCCGCCGACACGGCGATCGACCGCAGCGCCGGCACCACCGCCGACACCAAGGACTCGAAGGTCAACTGGGACCTGAGCGGCACCTACACGCTGACGCCCGACGTGAACCTGTACGCCCGGGTCGCGACCGGCTTCCGCGCCTCGAGCCTGCAGAACGCCTCGGCCTTCGGCCCGCAGTCGAAGGCCGGCCCGGAAACCAACACCTCGTACGAGGCCGGCGTGAAGGCCGACCTGTGGAACAAGCGGGCGCGCACCTCGGTCAGCGTCTTCCACTACGACGTGAAGGACCAGCAGCTGAGCGCGGTGGGCGGCTCGCAGAACGTGACGACGCTGGTCAGCGCGAAGAAGGCGCAGGGCCAGGGCGTGGAGTTCAACTTCGACGCGTACCTGACCGACACGCTGCTGCTGGGCCTGAACGGCAGCTACAACATGACGAAGATCAAGGACGGCGATCTCGTCGTGGCCGGCTGTGCGCAGTGCACGGTGACCGACCCGGCCGGCACGGTGGCCGGCACGTACCACATCGACGGCAACCCGCTGCCGCAAGCCCCGAAGTGGATCGGCAACGTGACGCTGCGCTACGGCGTGCCGACGGCATCGGGCGGCGAGTACTTCGTCTACACCGACTGGTCGTACCGCAGCAAGATCAACTTCTTCCTGTACGAGTCGACGGAGTTCACCGGCAAGTCGCTGCTGACCGGCGGGCTGCGRCTGGGCTACCAGTGGGCCAACGGCAAGTACGAGGCGGCGGTGTTCGCGCGCAACATCACGAACGAGATCCAGGTCGTCGGCGGGATCGACTTCAACAACCTGACGGGGTTCGTCAACGAGCCGCGCACCTTCGGCGCGCAGTTCAAGGCAAGTTTCTGAGCCCCCCAGTCGCTTCGCTCCTGCCCCCAAGGGGCGCCACGCCAGGGGCCTGGCAAAGCCAGTTCCCCGGCGCGTTGCTTGATGGGTCGCTCGCTGCGCTTGCTCGGATCAAGGCAGCGCCGCGAGCACCGCAAGCCATATCGGGATGCTCAGCATCCCGAGGAGCGTCGACAGCGTGACGAGGCCGGCCACGTAGGCCCCGTCGCCGCCCATGCGCGCGGCGAGCACATAGGCGCTCGACGCGGTGGGCATCGCCGCGAACAACACGACGATGTCCCGCTGCGCGAGCGGCAGCGCCAGCACCGCCGTCAGCCCGATCGCCACCGCCGGCAGCACCGCATGCCGGATCGACAGGAAGGCCGCTGCCAGCCCCGGCGCGGCCCGCAGCCCCGCCACCCGCAGGCCGGCCCCCACCGCCATCAACCCCACCGGCAGCGCCGCCACCCCGATGCGCTGCAACGTCGTCGCGACGGCCTCCGGAAACTGCAGCCCCGCCAGATTGGCCAGCAGCCCCGCCACCGTGCTGACGATCAGCGGGTTGCGCACGATCTCGCGCGCATACGAATGCCCGCCATGGCGCGCCAGYGGCCACACCGCCGCCACGTTGCACAGCGGCACGCCCAGCGCGATCAGCAAGGCCATCCACGCGACACCCTGCTGGCCACCCAGCCGCTCGGCCAGCGCCAGTGCGATGAACGAGTTGAAGCGGAACGCCGTCTGCGCGCCCGACGCATGCAGCCGCGCATCGACGCCCGGCCAGCGTCGCAGCGCGTAGGACAGTGCAATGCCCACCCCCAGCATGCCGACGCCACTGGCCGCGAGGCTCAGCGTCTGCGCCGGCTGCAGCGGGCTGCGCACGATGGAGTTGAACAGCAGCACCGGGAACAGCACGTAGTAGACGAGCCGCTCGGCGGCCTCCCAGAC
>NZ_JBFUFP010000161.1:0-8015 GCF_056403375.1 Rhizobacter sp. P2_H2 | reverse complement strand
GCGCAGGCGCGCGCCGTGGTGGCCGCCGGCTCGTCGGCGCAGCTGCCGCAGCTGACGCTCGGCACGCGCGATGCGCGCCAGCGCATCTCGGCGAACCGGCCGCTCAGCAGCTACAACTCGACCAACTTCTCGACTATCCAGAACGACTTCACGCTGTCGCTGTCGGCCAGCTACGAGGTCGACCTGGCCGGGCGGGTGCAGCGCAGCGTCGAGGGTGCGCGCGCCTCGGCCGAGCAGTCGGCTGCTGACCTGGAGAACACGCGGCTGCTGCTGACGGCCGAGCTGGCGGTCGACTACTTCAGCCTGCGCGCGCTGGACACCGAGCTGGACGTGCTGTCGCGCTCGATCGCGTTGCAGCGGCGTTCGCTGGAGCTGGTGACGGCGCGGCACGACCTGGGCGCGGCCTCGGGGCTGGACGTGGCGCAGCAGCAGGCGCTGCTCGACACGACGCTGACGCAGGTCGACGTGCTGCGCCGCCAGCGCGCGCAGTTCGAGCACGCGATCGCGACGCTGACCGGCACGCCGGCGCCGTTGTTCTCGATCGCGCCCGAGGCGAAGGTGTTCGAGCCGCCGGCGATCCCGCTGGGCGTGCCGTCGGACGTGCTGCAGCGCCGGCCCGACGTGGCGGCGGCCGAGCGCGCGATGGCGGCGGCGAATGCGCAGATCGGCGTCGCGAGCGCGGCGTTCTACCCGAGCGTGATGCTCGCGCCCTCGGTCGGCTACGAGAGCCGCGACCTGTCGACGCTGTTCAACGCGCCGAGCCTGCTGTGGTCGATCGGCGTGTCGGCCGCGCAATCGGTGTTCGATGGCGGGCGGGCGCGCGCGAACGTCGACTTCGCGAAGGCCGGCTACGAGGTGACGGTGGCCAATTACCGGCGCGTGGTGCTGACCGCGATGCAGGAGGTGGAAGACGGCATCACCGGGCTGGCCGCGCTGGACCGCGCGAGCGCGCAGGCGCAGACGGCGGTGGCCTCGGCGCGCCGCGTGCTCGACATGGCGACCAGCCGCTACGAAGGCGGCGCGTCGACCTACTTCGACGTGATCACCGCGCAGCAGGCGCTGCTGGCCAGCGAGCGCCAGGCGGCTCAGCTGCTAGGGCAGCGGCAGCTGAGCTCGGTGTTCCTGGTGAAGGCGCTGGGCGGTGACTGGCAGGGCGGGGTGCGGGCCGCGGCGAACTGATCCACCGGCATCGGACATTCGACCGATGCCGCTGCCGCCCTGATCCGGGAACAGTACGGGACTCGATTCCACAGGAGTTCCCGAATGTTCCTCACCTTGTCTTCTTCCCTCTCTTCCAACGTGCTGCCGCGCATGGCGTCGGCGCTCGCCCTGGTGGGCGGCCTGCTGCTCGCCGGCACGGCCTCGGCGGCCGACCCCAGCGTGCACATTCGCGGCGAAGTCGTCGCGGTGCGCGACCACCAGGTCGACATCAAGGCCCGCAACGGCGCGGTCACCACCGTGCAGCTGCCCGACGGCTACCAGGTCATGGACGTCTCGAAGACCAGCCTCGCCGCGGTCAGCGAGAACAGCTACCTCGGCATCGCCGCGGCGCCTGCGGCCGGCGGCAAGGTCCGCGCACTCGGCGTGATGGTGTTTCCCGAAGGCGCCCGCGGCCTGAACGAAGGCCACTTCCCGTGGGACCTGGCCAAGCGCAGCACGATGACCAACGCCACCGTCGCGAAGCTGGTGAAGAAGGGCAGCACCAGCGAGCTGGAGATGCGCTTCGGCGACAAGACGCAGGCCGTGCTGGTCGACAACGCCACCGTGTTCGGCCAGTTCGTGCCGGGCCAGCCGGCGCTGGTGGTGCCTGGCGCCAAGGTGATGGTGATCGGCCAACCGACCGACGGTGGTCCGGTGACCGCCCGCATCGTGCTGGTCGGCCGCGACGGCTTCATTCCGCCGATCTGAGCCATGGACGCGCCGGGCAACGATCGGCCGCCCCGCTGGGTCCGTGCGACCCACTGGATCCATGCGGCGAGCTTCTTCACGCTGCTCACGAGCGGCTGGCAGATCTACGCGGCCGACCCGTTCTGGCTGCCGCCGTTCCCCGCGTGGGCAACGCTCGGCGGCTCGTTGCCCGGCGCGCTGCAATGGCACTTCGCCGCGATGTGGGTGTTCGTCGCGAACGGGCTGGTGGCGGTGGTCACGCTGATTGCCAGCGGTCGCCTGCGCCGGCTCTACCTGTCGGTGAGCGGGGCGGGCTTCCGGGCGGACCTGAAGCGCTTCCTGCGCAACCCGTTCGACCACGGCGACGGCGGCCGCAACGCGATCCAGAAGCTGGCCTACCTGGGCGTGCTGGTGGTGCTGGCGCTGGAGGTGGCTTCGGGCCTCACCCTGTGGAAGCCGGTGCAGTTCCAGGCGCTGTCGGCGCTGCTCGGCGGCTACGAGATGACGCGCCGCATCCATTTCACCGGCATGGCGGCCTTGGCGTGCTTCGTCGTCGGGCATGTGGCGTTGGCGCTGGCGTCGCCGCAGCTGCTGTTGCCGATGCTCGGCCTGCGCCGGAAGACACGAAAGGAGACGCGATGAACCGCACGCCTGCCGATGAAGATGCCGCATGGAGGCTGCTGTCACGCGAGCTGCAGGCCCGCGGGGTCGCGCTCGATCGGCGTGCCTGGTTGCGCCTGTCGCTGGCGGGCGGCGCGTCCGCGCTGCTGGCCGGCTGCGACGTGACCGACACCGAGGGCATGCAGGCGGTGCTGCGGCGCATCTCGCGCTTCAACGACGGAGCCCAGGCAGCGCTGCTGCGCCCCGGCCTGCGCGCGCCCGAATACACACCGGCGCAATTGACGAAGCCGTTCCGCTTCAACGCCTTCTACTCGGAAGCTTCGGTGCCCGAGATCGACGAGGCAAGTTGGCGGCTGGAGGTCCGCGGCCGCGTGCAGCATGCTGCCGCGTGGACGCTCGGCGAGATCCGCGCGCTGCCGGTCGTCACCGAGATCACGCGCCTGATCTGCATCGAAGGCTGGAGCGCCATCGGGCAGTGGAGCGGCGTGCCGCTGTCGCACTTCCTGCGCCATGTGGGAGCCGACCTGTCGGCACGCTACGTCGCGTTCCGCTGCGCCGACGGCTACTACACCAGCATCGACATGGAGAGCGCGATGCACCCGCAGACGCTGCTCGCGCACGGCTTCGCCGGAGCGACGCGCCTGCCCGACGAGTTCGGCTTTCCGCTGCGGCTGCGCATTCCGATCAAGCTCGGCTTCAAGAACCCGAAGCACCTGGTCGGCCTCACCGTCACCGACGAGTTCAGCAGCGGCTACTGGGAAGACCTGCACGGCTACAACTGGTTCGGCGGGCTGTGATGCGCTGCCAGCAGCCGGCTTCGCCCTCAGGTGCGCCGCGCCGTCAGCCACTTGGCGGACGGCAAGGCTTCGGCCACCACGCGCACTTCACCGATCTTGCCGAAGAAGCCGTCGGCGCGATCGCCGTCCCAGGAGCCGGCACCGACCACCCAGGGTGAGCCGGCCGACAGCGTGGCCAGCCCCGGCACGTTGCTGGTGTTGCGCAGCACCGGCGCCCCTTCGACGTACATCACGGTGTCGTGCGTCGTCGGGTCGTTGACGATCGCGATGTGCACCCAGGTGTCCGCAATGATCTCGCCCGACCAGCTGGCATCGCCTTCGCGCGCGCCGGTGATGTCGGGCACCACCTCCCACTGCACCTCGCGCAGGCTGGAGATCGCGAACAGCATCGGCGGGGATTCCGGATCGCCGCCGTCGAAGCCGGCCAGATCGCCGCGCTTGCCGTCGCGCGTCATGATGTTCATCCAGGCGTGCTTCGACTTGTCCCAGGCCTTGTCGATCTTGATGAAGGCCTCGATGGTGTARCCGGTGGCGGCGAAGGTGAGTGCGTTGATGGCCGCCGTCGTGTCGGTCAGGAAGTAGCTCATCCGCGGCGTGTTCTTGTCGGTGTTCAGGAACGCCACCGAGCCCGGTGCAGCCGACAGGCGGTGGTGGTCGCTGCTCCAGACGATGTCCGCCGCCTGCGCGCCGACGATCACGCTGGTGTTGAGCGCATCGCGCTTGAGCGGGTTGGCGCCGGTCACGTCAGCGATCTGGGCCCCGGGTGCCACGGCCGCGCCCTCGGTGCCGCCGAAGAAACGCCAGTGCGCGATGGTGGAGGCCACCTTGGGGTAGTCGTCGGTGTCCTTGGCCGCCAGCTGGGTCGGGGCCGCGGGCTCGTCGTAGCCCTTCAGGACCAGGGCCTTGGCCTGCTCCACCAGCGACGATGCCACCGTGGCCTGGCCGGTGCCGAAGCCCGGGTTGAAGCGGGCGAAGCGCTTCGCGAAATCCATGCCGATGGAGAAGCTGTGGTTGGGCTCGGTCAGCACGGCCTGGTCGAAGGCATTCAGCGTGTCTGCCGGCTTCATCGGCACCCAGGGCGAGAACGACAGCACCTTGATCTGCTGGTTCGTCAGGTCGAACTCATACAAGCGCATCAGGCCGTTGCCGCCCTGGTAGGCCATCTGGTAGTCCACCACCATCTCCTCGACCGCGTTGCCGAAGTCGTTGGTCTTGGTCAGGTGGGCGCCCCCATGATGGTGGCCGTTCAGCGTCATGAAGATCTGGTCGTTGTCGCGGATCAGCTTCTCCCACAGCATCTTGCCGTAGCCGGTCTCCAGCGGGCTCACGGCGTCCGGTGCGATGTTCAGCAACTGGTGGTTGACCAGGATGACCGGCAGCGTCGGGTGGCTCGCGATCACGCCGCGCGCCCAGGCGATGCCGGCGTCGGAGATGCGCCACGACAGCGACAGCACCAGGAACTGCTGGTCCTGCGCCTTGAAGACGTGGTACTCGTGGAAGCCGGTGCCGTCGCGCTCGCCGAAGGTGGACTGGCGCTTGGCGCGCTTCGCGCCGAACCATTGCAGGTAGGGTTCGTTGGCCAGCACGCGCTGGGTGTCGGTGCCGGTCGTCGGGCTCGCGTCGTAGTCGACGTCGTTCAGCACGTCGTGGTTGCCTGCCAGGATCGAGTACGGCACCTTGGCCACTTCCAGCACCTGCATCGCGGTGTCGGCCACCTTCCATTGCTCGGGCTTGCCGACCTGGTCCACCACGTCGCCCAGGTGGATGACGAAGGGGATGTTGAGCCGTTGCGCGTTGTCGGCGATCCAGCGGGTCTGCGCGAAGTACGGCTCGCTGCCGTAGTGGCGCTCGTACTGGCTGCTCTCCGTGGACGTGGCGTAGCGTGAATAGAACTGGGTGTCGGGCAACACCGCCAGCGCAAAGCTGGAGATGCTGGTGGATGCGGGCGCGGCGTCACCGTCGCCGCCACCGCAAGCGGCCAGCAAGCCACCGGTGGCGACCGTGGAAGCGGACGCGAGGCTCATCTTGAGCAGGCTGCGGCGCTGGATAGAGGGGTACTTGTTCATGGAAACCACTCTAGGGGCGCCATATGCAGTTGCCGTGACAGTTCGATGATCGCGCGCACGCAACACCGGGTCACTGCGTTGTCACGAGGCGTTCCTAGGATCCATCCCTTTTTGCGAAGGAATCCATCGTGTTCATGTCCCATCGGATCAAGCTTCTGTCGTTGTTGTTGGGAGGCGTGTCCCTGATCTACGCCTGTGGCGGTGATGGCGACAGCGGCAGCAGCCCCGTCAACGAGCCGGCCGGCAAGTGGACGGCCGGCGACCTGCACGTGCACACCGTGCAATCCGATGACTCGCGCACGACGCAGACGCTGGACTTCGTGCTGAACAAGGCCTTCGCGACCTACAAGCTGGACTGGATGGCGCTGACCAACCACCTGCGTTCGTCGAAGTACGACAACAACGGCACGCTGCTGGCCACGCCGGTCCCGTTCGCGTACGGGATGGCCTCGTACGAGATCCCGCGCGTCAAGGCGCTGCAGGCCGGCGGCACCTATGCCGACAAGCTGATCTTCTCGGGCTTCGAATGGGACATGCCGACGCATGACCACCTGGGCGTGGCCTTGTTCGAAGGCGCGCCGGCGCTGCAGGCGTCGACCGGCGGCGCGAAGGAGTTCCAGTACGCCTTCACGACGCTGGCGGAGTCGCAGTTCGATCCCGCCGACGTGGCCGTCTGGAAAACGAAGTACCCGCAGCGCTTCAACAGCACGGCCGCGGACGCGCTGCAGGCGATCTCGTGGCTGAAGACGAACTACCCCGCGACCAGCTTCGCGACCCTCAACCACCCGTCGCGCAACCCCGGCAAGTACACGATCAGCGACCTGCGCCAGATGAACGACCTGGCACCCGACATCGTGTTCATGATCGAGGGCATGGTCGGCAACCAGATGGAGCCGAACCGCGGCGGCTACACCTCGGCCTACGTGCCCGAGAACGCGCCGAACCGCACCTACGGCGGTGTCGATGCCATCGTGGCCCAGCTGGGCGGCACCTGGGATGCGTTGCTGGGCGAGGGCCGGCGCATCTGGAACATCGCCGACTCCGATTCGCACTTCGAGATCGACGCGGCCAGCAACAGCAGCGGCTACTACCCGGGCGAGTATTCGAAGAACCACGTCTGGGTGGCCGACGGCCAGGCCGGCGTCGGCGGGCTGACGAAGAGCCTGCGCGACGGCCGCATGTTCGGCGTGTTCGGCGACCTGATCAACGCGCTGGATTTCCGTGTGACCGGGTCCTCCGGCAAGGGCTTCATGGGCCAGGAGATCAAGGTGCCCGCCGGCGAGAGCGTGACGGTCACGATCCGCTTCAAGAGCCCGGCGCTGAACAACTACCAGAAGCCGGTGGACAGCGGCTCGCTCGGCAACATGAAGCCGGTCGTCGACCACGTCGACCTGATCGTCGGCGACGTGACCGCCAAAGCTGCGCCAGGCACGCCGGCCTATGCCGTCGCGGCGAATGCCTCGACCCGCGTGCTGCGCCGCCTCACCGCGGCCGACTGGAAGGTCGATGCCGACGGCTACTTCGCGGTCAGCATCCCGGTCGAGGCGAAGAAGAACCAGTACTTCCGCCTGCGCGGCACCAACCTGGCCCCGGACGTGGCAGGGCTGACCGCCAACGGCGAGCCGCTGGCCGACCAGCAGACCGCCGGCGCCGACAACACCGCCCGCGTGAACGCCATCAATGACCGCAACTATGGCAGCCTGTGGTTCTATTCGAACCCGGTGTTCGTGACGGTCACGCCGTAGGCATCGCTCAGGGCAGCTCGTCGACGTTCTTCGGCCAGCTCGCCTTCAGCAGCCGCGACAGCGCCCGGTCGGCCAGCAGCTTGCCGCCGGTCTGGCAACGCGCGCAGTAATTGGTCTCGTTGTCGGCATGCACGATGCGCTGCACCGGCGTGCCGCACACCGGGCAGGGCTGGCCGAAGCGGCCGTGCACGGCCATCTGCGGGTGGAACGCGGTGACCTTCTCCGGCCAGTCGCCGGCCTCGGCGCGCAGGCGTTCGGTCCACTCGGTGAGCACCGCGCGCGTCGCGTCGAAGAGCTGCGCGACCTGCGCCGGCTGCATCGCCTTCGACAGCAGGATCGGTGACAGCTGCGCGCGGTGCAGGATCTCGTCGGAGTAGGCGTTGCCGATGCCGCTGAACAGCCGCGGGTCGGTGAGCTGGCGCTTCAGCGTGTGGTTCTCGTGCAGCAGGCGCTCGCTGAAGGTGGCGAGGTCGGCGGTCAGCACGTCGATGCCGCCCGGGTCCATCGCCTGCAGCGCTGCGCGGTCGGCCACCACGTGCAGCGATGCGCGGCGCTGCGTGCCGGCCTCGGTGAGCACCAGGGTGCCGCTGTCGAACTCGAAGACGGCGAGGCTGATCTTGCCCGGCGGCTTGCCGCCCGGCGGCAGCCAGCGCAGCCGGCCGGCGATCATCAGGTGGATCACGAGGAAGAGGCCGTTGTCCAGCGCCAGCACGACGCGCTTGCCCAGCCGCTCGATGCCGACCACGGTGCGGCCCTCGGCCTGCGGCAGCGGCGGCTGCGCGGTGCGCAGCAGGAACGGGTGCAGCACCATCACGCGCTGCAGCGCGCAGCCCTGCACCTTTTCGGCCAGGCGCTCGGTGTAGACGGTGATGTCTGGCAACTCCGGCATGGCGCGAGTG
>NZ_JBFUFP010000160.1:0-8022 GCF_056403375.1 Rhizobacter sp. P2_H2 | reverse complement strand
GGCCGACGGCGTGGACATCATCCAGTTCGACGAACCCGCGTTCAACGTCTACATGAAGGACGCTGCCGACTGGGGCGTGCAGGCGCTCGGGCGCGCCGCACAGGGCTTGACCTGCACGACGGCCGTGCACATCTGCTACGGCTACGGCATCAAGGCCAACACCGACTGGAAGAGCACGCTGGGCGACGAATGGCGCCAGTACGAGGCGGTGTTCCCCGCGCTGGCCCGCAGCCGCATCGACCAGGTGAGCCTGGAATGCATCCACTCCCATGTGCCGCCCGACCTGATGAAGTTGCTGGCCGGCAAGGACGTGATGGTCGGCGTGATCGATGTGGCCAGCGATGTCGTCGAGACACCCGAGGAAGTGGCGGACACCATCGGCCGCGCGCTGCAGTTCGTGCCGAAGGAGCGGCTGTTCCCGTGCACCAACTGTGGCCTGGCACCGATGGGGCGGGACGTGGCTTGGCGCAAGCTGGAAGCGCTGGCCAAAGGCACGAAGCTGGCAAAGGAGCGGCTCGCCGCGGCGTGAAGCACATCGGGTCTCAACCACCATGCGCAAGACCTTCCTCGGCGTGCGCCTGCGCACGCTGCGTGAGCAGCGCGGCCTGACGCAGGCCGCGCTGGCCGAATCGCTGGAGCTGTCGGCCAGCTACGTCAACCAGCTCGAGAACAACCAGCGCCCGCTGTCGGTGCCGGTGCTGCTGAAGCTGCAGTCGGCGCTCGGCGTCGACCTGCAGTTCTTCTCCGAGAGTGAAGAGGCGCGCCTGATGGCGCAATTGCACGACGTGGTCGCCGATGGCGGTGCCGCGATCCCGCATGCGGAGGTGCTGGCCCTCGCGCAGCAGATGCCGGCGCTCGCGAATCGCATGCTCCAGCTGCACAAGGTGGCCCGCGATGCGCAGGAGCGCCTCGAAGCGATGGCCGTCGGCCTGGGCGACCGCGATGCCCGGCCCGGCCTCGGTCCGACCCAGCCGCACGAGGAAGTGCGCGACTTCTTCTACGCGCGCCACAACCACGTCGCCGAGCTCGACGAGCTGGCCGAGGCCACGCATGCCGAGCTGGACCCGCCCTCGCTGCTGGCCCGCGACCTCGCCGGGCGGCTCGAGCGGCACTTGCTGCTGAAGCACCGCATCTCGACGCGCACCGCAGCGGCCGATGCGCTGCCCGGCCTGCGCAGCTACGACCCGCGGTCACGGCTGCTGACCTTGCATGCGGATCTCGAACCGGGCCAACGCGCGTTTCAGCTGGCGACCCAGCTGGCCTTCGTCGAGGCCGACGAACTCCTGGCCTCGCTGGTGGCGGGCGGCGAATTCCGCAGCGACGAATCGCGCGCGCTCGGGCRCATCGGGCTGGCCAGCTACTTCGCCGGCGCGCTGGTGCTGCCCTATGCGCCCTTCCTGGCCGCCGCGGAGGAACTGCACTACGACATCGATCGGCTGGCGCGCCGCTTCGGCGTCAGCTTCGAGACGGTGTGCCACCGGCTCTCGACGCTGCAGCGCCCGCAGGCGCGTGGCGTGCCGTTCTTCTTCGTGCGCGTGGACCGGGCCGGCAACATCTCGAAGCGCCAGTCGGCAACCGACTTCCACTTCTCGCGCACCGGCGGCACCTGCCCTCTGTGGAACGTCTACGAGGCGTTCGCGCAACCCGGCAAGGTGCTGACACAGCTGGCCTCGATGCCCGACGGCCGCACCTACCTGTGGATCGCCCGCTGCATCCGCCACGACAGCGGCGGCTTCGGCACACCGCCACGCGAGTTCGCGGTGGCGCTGGGCTGCGACCGCCGGCACGCGTCGCGCCTGGTGTACGCCCGCGGGCTGGCGCTGGCCGACCCGCAGGCGGTGACGCCGATCGGCCCCGGCTGCAAGGTCTGCGAGCGCCAAGGCTGCGCGCAGCGCGCGTTCCCGGCGCTCGGGCGGCCGCTGCGCGTCGACGAGAACCAGCGGCCGGTCGAGCCCTACGCGGGCGTATAGATCAGGTCACTGCGGCCAGGCCGCGCCGACCCAGTCGCTCCAGGTCTTCAGCCGCGCCGGCTCGATGCCGCTGCCCAGCTCCTTCGTCTTGATCAGCCCGTAGCGCACGATCTGGTCGGTGCGCGCGCCGAACGGCAGTTGCACCGAGCCCTTGCCGTCGCTCGGCAGCGGGTTGATCGCCCGGTCCAGGCAGAAGCGGAAGCCCGTCGTCTCCTCCGGCTCGCCTGCGATCAGCGCGTTCGGGTCGCAGCGCCGCCAGGCCGTCACCGGCTGCGTCGCGTAGAGCTGGTTGAACATCTGGATGCCGCCGTTCAGGGCCATCTTGTAGAGCCCGGGCTGCAAGCTGTCGTAGAGCCGGTAGCGCGATTGCGGCGAGGTCGAGTTGTAGGCCTCGCCGCCGTCCACGTACAGCGTCGGCACCACATGGAACAGCGCCTTCGCGCGGCCGTTGTTGCCCTGGTCGCGCTCCGGCGCGTTCGGCTGGTTCGGGTCGGGCTTGCTGATCGGGTAGCCGTTGTTGACGTACTGCGCGAGCTTGATGCGCGCCTGCAGCGTGCGCACCAGGTTGGCCTTCAGCGCCTCGTGCTGCGCACCGTTCTTCAGGCCCATCTCGTCGGTGAGCATCGCATCCCACGTCACGATGTACGGCCAGTCCATCGGGAAGTTGCTCCAGGCCTGCTGCGCGCCCGAGTTCAGCGTCATCTGCAGCTGGTACCACTGGTTGGTGTGGTACAGCGACGCGACGATGTTGTTGGCCTCCCAGGCCATCACGCGGTTGCGGTCGACCCCGTTGGGCAGCCGCTCGTTGACGTGCATGAAGTGCGGCGCCAGCTCGAACACGCCGAAAGTGTTGAACGGCCAGCCGCGCGCCTCGCCCGCGCCGACCCAGGCGCCGCTCGGCTGCTTGTCGGCGCGCGGATGAACCACTTCTGGTTGCCCTCCAGCCCGAAGGTGTGGGCCAGTTCCCACTGCTGCAGCGCGCCCCAGTTGGTCAGCGAGATCTTCGCGCGCTCGGTGAAGGCCGGGAAGGTGAACGCGCCGGCATCGGCCCGCGCCATCGTCGCGCCGTTCGCCTTCGACTGCAGCCAGCGCGCGCCGACGATCGCGCCGGTCGCCTTGTTCGGGTCGTTGAAATCGCCGAGGAAGTTGTTCGGCGAGAAGCCCATGCCCATGAAGATGGCCTGGATCTCGTCGCGCTGGCCGTCGGTCAGGTGGCTCCAGTCGCCGTACTTGCCGTTCGGGTTCAGGTGCGACTGCAGCCAGGCGCGTGCGCGGATGTGCTGCGCGAGCGTGTCCTGCTTGCCGTTCGCGAAGGTGCCGCCCTTCAGGAACGAGCCGCCGGCCACCGCGGCATTCTCTTCCGGCCACACGTCCATCGGGTGGATGGTCGGCATCCACGCGTTCCAGTCCGGGAACTGCAGCGGGATCGGGATCTCGCGCACGTTCATCGTCGCGCTCACGTCCATCACGCGGTCGATGTCGGCCTGCGTCAGCGCGAGCGGCTGGTCCTGCGGCTTGCCGAACAGCGCCCTGGCGGCCTGCGTCGCGTTGTCGAGCACTGCGGCGATGCCGGCGCCGGCCGCCCATTCGACGGTGGGCTTCGCGTCCAGCCCCGGGCCGGGCTGGTACGGCGGGTTCCACGGCGCGGCCTGCGCCACGTGTGGCACGTCGCGCTGGCTGTAGCGGATGTAGGCGGCGATCTGTTTGCCCTGCGTCTCGCTCAGCCCATGGAAGCGCGCGCGCTGCACGATCGCGTTGTTGGAGTAGTTGAAGTACTGCAGGTCACGCCCGTCGACCGCGTGGCACGACGAACAGGCCGCCTCGATGCTGCGGTTGACGATGCTCGATTTCTTCAGCAGGCCCAGGCCGTGCCACAGCGCGTCGCCGGCCGTCGCATCGGCGCTGAGCGCCTTCCCGGCTGCCTTTTCGGCGCTGAGGTCGGCGTATTGCGCGGTGTCGGTCGCGAGGCTTCTGCCTTGCGCATCCTGCAGTTGCAGCTCGACGATGCGGTAGCCGTTGGATTCGCCGTCGGTGCCGTTGAAGCGGAACTGCACGCGGTTGACGCCGGCCACCAGGCGCGCCTTCGCCGCGGTGTCGAGCAGCAGGCTCATGCGCGTGGTGTAGAGGCCACCGCGCGTCAGGCCGCCCTGCACCCGCTCGGGGTCGGCCAGCTTCATCGTCGCATCTGCAATGTCCACCCACGGGATGCTGCCAGCCTGTGACGGCGCGACGCCGCCGAGCACGCGCACGCTTGCCTTCACCAGTGTCGTCGGCTGCGTGGTGGCCTCGAACTCGGGTGCGCCGAAGAAGCCGCAGCGGTGGCACATGAACCACAGCTGGTTCACGTTGGCGAGCTGGGCCGACGGGATCGTCAGGCCGGCTTCCGCGACGACCGGCGCCGAGGGCGAACCATCGCCCAGCAGTTCGAGCGGGAGCTGCAGCGCGGAGGTGGTCGGCGCGGGGGCCGGGGCCGGGGCCGGCGCCGGCGCGGGTGCGGGTGCGGGCACCGGCGCCGGAGACGGTGCATCCGTCTGCGTCGGCGGCGGGCCGGCCGCGCCGTCCTCATCCTTGCCGCCGCACGCGGCCAGCGCGATCGTCAGCGATGCGAGCAGCGTGGCCGCGCGCGCACGCGCCAGGCGCCGGCCGCGCGACAGGTCGGAAAGTTGCTTCTTCATGGTTCTCTCGTTCAAGGCCAGGCGCGCAGCACCCAGTCGTTCCACTTCTTCAGCCGCTGCGCGTCACCGCCCATCTGCGTGATCTTCCAGATGCCGTACTGCGACTTCTGCTCCGCCGGCACGCGGTAGTCCACCGAGTTCATCGCGTAGCCGCCGTTCACCGGGGCCAGCGGCTTCTTCGCGCGGTCCAGGCAGAACGCGAAGCCGGCGGTCGGCTCGGGTTCGCCCAGGTCCATGTTGTTGGGATCGCAGCGCCGCCACAGGGCCGGGTCGGTGTCGGTGAACAGCTGGTTGAACTGCTGCATCGCGCCGTTGACGACCTTCAGGTGCAGGCCCGCCTGCAGCTGGTCGAACTTCTTGAACGGCGTGCTGCCGTTGCCCTGCGTCGTCGCGGTGTCGATGAAATTGGTCGGCACCAGGTGCTTCAGCGTCTGCGCCCGGCTGTAGCGGCCGCGGTTCAGGATGATCGAGCGCGTGTCGCCCGGCACGTACAGCGGGATCGCGTTGTTGACGAACTGCGCGCCCTTGATGCGCGCCTGCAGCAGCCGGATGTTGGCCATCAGCGCCCAGTTGGCCTGCGCCGGCGTCGAGGTGCCCAGCGCGTTGGCCAGGACGTCGTCGAAGCCGGTCAGGTAGGGCCAGTCCACCGAGTAGTTGACCCAATCGCCCTGGCCGCCCGGGTTGATGCTGRCCTGCATCTGGTACCAGGCGTTGGTGCGGTAGTACGAGCCCATCTTGTTCGCGGCTTCCCATGCCATGGTCCACTCGCGGGTCACCTTGCCGGTGGCGTCCTGGTCGGCCTGGTACAGCATGTGCGGCGCGAGGAAGAACGCGCTCACCGTGTTGAACGGCCAGCCGCGCGCCTCGCCGCGGCCCTTCCAGGTCTTCGCGGCGCTGTCGTAGTCGCCGATGAACCATTTCTGGTTGCCCTCGAGCCCGTATTGCTGCGCCCACTGCCACTGGTTGACCACGTTCCAGTGCAGCATGCTCATCACCGCACGCTCGATGAAGGCGTTGGTGGTGAACGAGGCGGGGTCGCCCGCCGTGGTGGCCGGCGAGGCCAGCGCCATCAGGTTGCGCGCGCCGACCTGCGCGCCGTTCTCGCCCGAGGCAGCAATGTGGTTGCCGCGGCCGCCGCCCAGGTAGTTGTAGGCCTCGAAGCCGGACATCTGCAGGATGCCCTGGATCTCGGCCCGCTCGGCCGGCTGCAGGTGGCTCCAGTCGCCGAAGGCGCCGTTCGGGTTCCTGTGCGATTCGAACCAGGTGGCGATCCGCTTCGAGGTCGCGTACGGGTTCATGCTGCCGTTGGCGAACTTGCCGCCGGTCTCGAACGAGCCGGTGGCACCGCCCGCGGGCCACACGTCCAGCGGGTGGATGGTGGGCAGCCACGCGTTCCAGTCCGGGTACTGCAGCGGCATCGCACCTTCGCGGGTGTTCAGCGTCGCGTTGGCGTCCATCACGCGGTCGACGTCGGCCTGGCTCAGGTTCAACGCACTGCCGTCCTGCGGCTTGCCGAACAGCGCCTTCATCGCCTGCACCGGGCTCTCGATCACCGCACCCAGGCCGGCGCCGGCCGCCCATTCGGCCAGCGGCTTGCTGTCCAGCCCGGGGCCGGGCTGGTACGGCGGGTTCCACGGTGCGGCGCCGTTCGCATGCGGCACCGACTGCATGGTGTAACGGATGTAGGCGGCGATCTGCCTGCCCTGCGCCTCGCTGAGCCCGTGGAAGCGCGCGCGCTGCACGATGGCGTTGTTCGAGTAGTTGAAGTACTGCAGGTCGCGCCCGTCCTCGGCATGGCACGACGAGCAGGCCGCCTTGATCGCGCGGTTGACGATGGTCGACTTCAGCAGCCTGCCCTGGCCGTGCCACAGCGCGTCGCCGGCGGTGACGTCGGCGCTCCAGCTGCGGCCGGCGTCCTTCTCGGCCTTGACGTCGGTGTGCTGCACCGCATTGCTCGCGAGGCTCGCGCCCTGCGCGTCCTGCAGTTGCAGGTCGACGATGCGGTAGCCGTTGGATTCGCCGTCGGTGCCGTTGAAGCGGAACTGCACGCGGTTGGCACCGGCGACGAGGCGCGCCTTGGCGGCGGCATCGAGCACCAGGCTCATGCGCGTGGTGTACAGGCCGCCGCGCGTCAGGCCGCCCTGCACGCGCTCGGCATCGGCCAGCTTCATCGTCGCATCGGTGATGTCGACCCACGGGATGCTGCCGGCCTGCGCCGCCGCCACGCCGCCGAGCACGCGCACGCTCGCCTTGATCCTGGTGGGTGGCTGCGTGGTGGCCTCGAACTCCGGCGCGCCGAAGAAGCCGCAGCGGTGGCACTGGAACCACAGCTGGTTCACGGCGGCGAGCTTCAGCGCATCGACGGCGAGGCTGGCTTCGGCGACGACCGGCGCCTGCGGCGAGCCGTTGCCCAGCACCTCCAGCGGCAACACGAGCGGGCTGTTCGGTGCCGGTGCCGGTGCCGGTGCCGGTGCCGGTGCAGGCGCGGGAGCGGGCGCAGGGGCCGGCGCAGGCGACGGAGCGGGTGCCGGTGAGGGGGACGGCGCCGGCGCAGGACTCGGCGCAGGACTCGGAGCGGGTGCCGGCGCAGGCGCAGGCGCGGGAGCGGGCGCAGGGGCTGGCGCCGCCGCGCCCACGGCCTCGAACCGCCATTGCTGATTGCCCTTGCCGGTGCCGCACTCCCATTGCTGCACCTCGGCGCCCACCGCCGTGCTGTTGCCCTTCACGTCCACGCACTTGCCGCTGTGCCGGGCCTTCAGCATGAAGGCGCCGCCGTCTGCGGTCGCGCTGAAGTGCTGGTTGGCGCCGCCGCTGTCGGAATACTGCTGCAGGCGCGCGCCGCTGACGGTGGAGATGCCCTCGATGTCGAGCACCCGGCCGCTGTTGGCGTTGCGCAGGCGGTAGCTGCCGTCGGCCACCGGCAGCAGGTCGAAACGCTGGCTGGCCGCGCCGGTGCAGCGCACCTGGATCGCCGATGCCTTGTCGGCCGTGCTCGCGGCGGCGATGTCCAGGCACAGGCCGGAGTGCATCGCGCGCAATGCGTACTGCCCGATCGCCAGCGCCGATCGGCCGCCGGTGCCCTGCGGGTACAGCAGGAACTGCTGCGCGGCCTGGCCGTCGCAGCTCGCCTGAAGCAGGCCGGCACCGCCCGCCGCGCTGACGCACTTGCGGCTGCCCACGTTGACGAAGCTGTAGCGGTTGCCCGCCGCCAGTTGCGTCGTGAAGCGCTGTGCGACGGTGCCGTTGTCGGTCCACTGGTGGATCACCGCGCCCTCGGCGGTGGACTGGCCGTTCAGGTCCACCACCCGGCCGGTGGCCGCATTCGTCAGCTTGACGCTGCCGTCCGGCTGGCGCTTCAGGTCGTAGGCCTGCGCCGG
>NZ_JBFUFP010000159.1:0-8049 GCF_056403375.1 Rhizobacter sp. P2_H2 | reverse complement strand
GCCGCGGTCGCGCCCGCCGCGACCACCGCGCATGCCGCGCCGGCGGCGACGCCGCAGGCCACGCACCAGAGCCACGAGCACCACGGCCCGCACCGCTCCGGCGGGCAGGGCCGCCACGTGGGTGGCAACCGGCCGGGCGCGCGGCCCAAGCGGTCGACCACCAACAAGGCGCGCAAGAGCCGGCGCCGCGGTGCGAACGGCATCGCGGGCGGTGACGAAGACGATCACGATTTCCACTCGGCAGAGGCGCAGCAGACCGGCACCGAAGCCGTCAACCTGAAGGACCAGTCGCAGGATTCGGGCGATGACGAGGACCGCGGCGGCGGCGAGGAATCGCGCCAGGACAAGCTGGCGCGCGCGCGCAGCCTGGCCGAGAAATCGGATGAGCCGGGCCGCGGCGGATCGCCGCGCAGGGTGTTCGATTCGAAGATCCCGCTGCAGCGCTGCAAGAAGGGCATGCTGGGCGTGGTGCAGAAGACCGTGATCGACCGCGAGCTCAACAAGGCGGCCGACACCGGCAACGGCGCGCTGGCGGCCGGTGCGCTGCGCAAGCTGAATCTGGCGCTGCTGGGCAGCACGCGCGCCGGAGCCCGGCTCGACAGCGGCGGGCTGGCGGCGGTGGCCGACTACCTGATCGCGAACTACATCAAGCCGGCGCAGCCCGAGGGGGGCTTTCCGATGTCGATCAAGTTGCTGCACTGGATGCTGCCGATGAAGCTGCTGCAGCTGCAGGTGCCGCGCACGGAAGAACAGGCCGCACTGAGCATTGCCAAGATGCTGGTGCAGGCCAGGAGGAACGAGCGATGAGTGCTGAGATGAACGAGGGCGAACTGCCCGAAGGTGCCGAGGGTGAGGCGCCGGCCGGCGACGATCCGGACCACGAGCGCTACATCGACCTGCTGACGGCGCTGTGCGGCGAGCTCGACCTGCCGGACGTGCAGGCGGTGTTGCAGTCGCGGCGCGTCGAGGTCGAGGGCTTCAGCGTGATCGTCGACCACGTGACGAACGATCCGCAGGCGATGTACATCCAGTTCGACTACGGCATCACGACGGCCGGGCGGACGCTGTCGATCTTCCGGCTGATGCTGGAATCGAACCTGCTCGTCTATGCGCAGGACCAGGCGCAGCTCGGCCTGGATCCCGACACCGGGTCGACCCAGCTGATTGTGCGCGTGCCGATGACCGACGACATCGACGGCGGCTGGCTGATGGAGACGCTGGCGCACTACGCCGAGCACGGCCGCTACTGGAAGGATCACCTGCTGCAGGCGCCCGATGACATGTTCGAGGCCATCTCGGCCGGCGATTACCTGTGGTTGAGGGCCTGATGTGATGACGGCCCCCCAGTCGCTTCGCTCCTGCCCCCGAGGGGCGCCACCCTGCGGCCCGGCAAAGCCGGTTCCGCGGGCGTTGCTTGATGGGCACATCGCTGCGCTCGTGCGGTCTGTCGATCTGCGGCTTGTCACCCGTTCGGGCTGAGCCTGTCGAAGCCCTCGCGCATTGCACAATGCCGGCCATCACTTCAAGCAGGCCCATGCCCGACAGCGACCCGCTCGATTTCTTCGAAGACCGCCCGACGCTCTGGCCGCACACCGCGCCGGAGCGGCTGTTGCCGTCGGAGGTCGAGCAGCGGCTGCTGAAGGCGATGGAGCGCGTCGGCGCCGACGGCCCGTACGCGGTGGCGCTGTGCGAGGAGGCGATCGCGCTGGCGCGCGCGAGCGGCGACGACGGCGAGATCGTGCGCACGCTGTTCCGCTCGGCCACGCTGGTGCTGCAGGCGCGCCGCCCCGACCGCGCCTATGTGCTGTGCCTGGAGGCGCAGCAAGGCTTCGAGCGCCGCGACGACCGCTGGCGCGCCACCCGCATCCTGCTGCTGCGCGGCCAGTGCTGGCTCGAGGTCGGCGAGCACGAGCGCGCGATGACGCTGATCGCCGAGGCCGCCGAGCGCTTCCGGCTGATGGACAACCGCGCCGACGTGGCGCGCTGCCAGGCCGCGATGGCGATGGCGCACCGCCTGGGCGGCGACCTCGACAGCGCGATCGCGGTGGCCGCGCAGGCAGTCGGCACGCCCGGGGCGCCGAACGACCGCCACCTCGACATCAGCCTGCGCCACAACGAGGCGCTGATGCGGCTCGAGCGCGGGCGGCAGCTGGCACAGCAGGGCGACGTGCAGGGCGCACAGGCCGAGTACGCGCGCGCCTCGGCGGTGCTGCCCGACGCGCGCCACATCGACAACCCGCGCAGCCAGCCCGATGGCGGCCAGGTGCTGCAGAACATCGCGCAGGTCGCGACCGCGATCGGCGACGACGCGACCGTGCTGCTCGCGCTGCGCCGGCTGGCCGACTGGGCGCGCCGGCGCGGCAGCCGGCTCGAGCGCGGCATCGTGTGGCTGCAGATGGCCGAGCTGCAGCGCGCGCGCAGCCGCCACCGTGCGGCGGTGGCCTGCGCGCGGGCCGCGGTGCGCCACCTCGAGACGCTGCCGAACGAGCCGCGGCTGGTGGCCGCGCGGCTGCTGCTGGCCGACCTGCTGGAAGACCAGGGCGACTACCCCGGCGCCTACGAAGCCTACGCCGAAGGCTCGCGCGTGGCCGCCGAGCAGCAGCGCGAGGCGATCGCGCTGCGCGCCGAGATGCTGGCGCTCGACCGCGATGCCGAGCAGGTGCTGCGCAGCACCGAGCAGACGCTGGCCTATGCGCAGCGGCTGTCGAACGTCGGCCACCTGGTCGCGAGCATCAACCACGAGCTGAACCAGCCGATGGCGTCGATCCGGCTGGTCGCCGAGACGGCGCTGGAGCTGATCGACAGTGGCGAGACGGGCGAGGTGATGGCGAGCATGCGCACGATGCTGAAGCTGTCGACCCGGCTGACCGACCTGACCGCGCAGCTCGCCGCCTTCCCGGCGCGCTCGACCGCGCAGGTGCAGCAGCTGAGCCTGCGCCAGGCGGTGCTGGAGGCGCTGGGCATGCTGCGCTCGCGGCTCGGGCAGACGCCGTGCGAGATCGAGATCGGCTTCGACGATGCGCTGGCGCACGGCTTCGAGGGCCAGCTGGTGCGGGTGATCGCGAACCTGGTCAACAACGCGCTCGACGTGCTGGAGCCGGTGCAGCCGCGCCGCATCGAGTTCGCTTGCGCGAGCGACGGCGAGTTCGTCGTGCTCAGCGTGGCCGACAACGGCCCGGGGCTCGCGCCGCCGGTGCTGGAGCGGCTGTTCCAGCCGTTCTTCTCGACCAAGGCGGCCGGGCGCGGGCTGGGGCTCGGTCTCGCGCTGTCGCGCGACGTGATGCGCGAGATGGGCGGCGACCTGCGCGCGCGCAACGGCAGCGCCGGCGGTGCGGTGTTCGATGTGCGGCTGCCGCTGGAGGATCCGACGACGGTGCCGGGGAGTTTGTAGTTCCACCCCCCTGCGATGGAACGATTTGCCGTGCGGCCCCACTCATGCGGCGTGGAAGGAGCACGACATGAAACGAACCGCGTCTGACTTGTCACCCAGGAAGGCCTTGCCGGCGACGCCATCGTCCCCGCGGTCGCCGCCGGCGAGTTCGTCGGAAACCGAAGCGTTCGAGGACTCGAGCGAAGACCCGTCGGTCCACCCGATCGAGCAACTCTGGTCGGTCATGAATGACGCGTCGAAGTCCACTGCGGAGCGCGAGGCTGCCATCCGCATGTGCATCAGCAGCGAGCCGATCGGCCAGCGCAGAGGAGTACTCGCCTTCAAGGCCGAGCATTGGCAGGTTCTGGAGGCGATCTCCCAGCTGGAGACGCCGCAGGATTGCGCAGAGCTGTTCACCGGGAGCTACCTGAAGGCAGACTTCCCCTTGACGCCGGCGGGAATCCTGTACGGCCTGACCGTGGTCAAGGCGGCGCGGAGCGCCCTCGGTGGCTTGGCGATGTACTCGACTCGCGACGGCTGCTCGTTGGTCGTGAAGCACGTGGTGGAGATGGCGACTTTGTGCTCGGTCTGCCCCATCACCTGTCGGGGTCTGCTGGCGATGGTCTTTCGAGGCCACGAGTCGCTGCTTGCCGATGTCCACGCAGTCTTTTGCAAGGAGATCGAGACGCGCCCGCGGCCGTCCGTGCAGATATGCGTCGTGGTGCTGGCCTCGTTGCACAGCCTGTCTGGTGCAAACCCGTTGGATGTGACGAAGGGCCCGCAGTCACTGGGCGCGGAAAGCCTGATCCTGAATGACCTGGTCCGGATCAGCGTGCAGCAGTGCTGCGCGATCATTCATGTCGCGCAGACCCTTCAACTTGAACAGCCGCTGGAGAGGGACGACTTCGAGTGGGTGAAGACGAACACCGGGGAATTGGGCGTGCTGTTGGACTCGAACGCGAACGACGAGGGTATCGGGGAGTTTCTGCTGGCGGCCGGGCTGGTGCAGGTGTGGTCGGTATCGCTCATGAATCAGTTGATGAACTGACTCATCTCATGACGCGGGCGGTCCGGCCAGCACCTGCGCAACGAGAGAATCCGCCCCGAATGCGGAGCGGTTGGCCTCGGCCAGCAGCGCGATCGCAGCCAGCCTGCAGGCCTCGCGGTCGTGCGCCGGGCCGTTGCCGAGCGGGTCGCTCATCAGGCCGTCCGTCACGCGGTCGACCAACGCCTCGAAGCGGCGCACGGCTTCGTCGCGCAGTTCGTCGAACGCGGGGTCGTCGAAGGCGAGGTCATTCCTGGCGGGGGTGGCGTGCAGGGTCATTTCGTGGGTCCGGTGGTCGAGGCGGTCGGAGCGCTCGACAGGGTCGATTGCGCGGAGAAGAAGTCGGCAGACGTGGCGGATGACGAGGCCGACGACGGCTTGCCGTCGTCGGTGCGCATGCTGTCATTCGGCGCCGACCCATCGGTGGCGGCAGTGCTGCTGGCCGAGGCCGGCAGGGTGGCGCTCGGCTTCGGGGTGGTCGGCCTCGGGGGCAGCGGCGGCGGCTTCGCGCCGGTCGGCGCCGGCTGCAGCGCGGCGTCCAGCTTGCCGAGACCGGACTGGAAGCGCTGGACCATGTCGTGGATCGCCTGCAGGCCCGTCCTGGCCTCGCCGAGCATCTGGTTCACCAGGGGCGGCGCGAAGTTCTGGTACAGCGCGCTGCCCTCGATGTCGTGCAGCGCCTGCAGGAACTCGCCGGCCACGCGCGAGGCGCGGTCCGAGCCCCGCACTGCCGCGGCCATCGGGCCCTTCAGCGCGGCGTGCGCCGCGTCGCGGATCGCGCCGAACGGGCCCAGCGGGATGTGTCCGGGATTCGCGGTCGGCGTCGTGGGTTTCGTGAGGTTCTCGGATTCCGCAGGCCGGGTCGGTGCCGCTGCTCCCGTGGGGCCGGTCGGCAGCATCTGGGCCAGTTGCGACATCTGCGCCACCTGCTCGCCCAGCCGGCCCATCTGCCCGAGCAGCGATGCGTTCTGCAGGCGCGGGCGAAGGCCGGAGAGGCCCTGTTGCAGCGTCGCGGCGCTCGGCAGCTTCGAGGGCAGGCGTTCGCTCAGCCCGCTCAATCCGCTCATCGTCTTCGAGGCGAGGCGCGTCGCACCCGTCGCCTTCTCGGCCAGGCCGGGCGCTGCCTTGGCAACCTGCTGGGCCACGCGACCGAGCGCCTGGGCGCTGCTCTTCAGCAACATCGGATTGATCGGAGGCATGCGGGTTCCTTGCAGCGGTGGCGTCGTTGACCGCAACGGTAGGGCCGCCGGGCCGGGCCGGCGGTGGCCCGGTGCGAAGCGGCGCATGCCGCGGCGAAGTTGCGCCCGGCCGCCCGCGCAAGCGTCCGGCAGGGCGCTACGATCGCCGCATTGCTTGCATTGACCGAACCGACACGTGAAGCCCTCGATCCCCGACAAGACCATGCAAGACCCCGCCAAAGCCGCCGGCCCTGCCACCACGCCGGTGACGCGCGTGCTGGTGATCGAGGACGACGAGGCCTTTCGCGTCAGCGTGAAGCGTGCGCTGGAGCTGGCCGGCTACGAGGTCAGCCTGTTCGAGGACGCCGAATCGGCGATGGAGCAGATGGCCGCCGTGGCGCCGGCCGCCGTGCTGACCGACCTGCGGCTGCCGAAGGCCGACGGCCTGTTCGTGCTGCAGCGCGCGCGCGAGAAGGATGCCGACCTGCCGGTGGTGCTGATGACCGGCCATGGCGACATCCCGACCGCGATCCAGGCGATCCGCTCGGGCGCCTACGATTTCCTCGAGAAGCCGTTCAGCCGCGAACGGCTGCTGGCGGTCGTGCAGCGCGCGGCCGACCAGTACCGGCTGGTGCAGGAGAACCGGCAGCTGAAGACGCGGCTGGCCGAGTCGTCCGGCATCGACCAGATCGTGCGCGGCGACGCGGCACCGGTGCGCGAGCTGCGCGACCTGATCCTGCGCCTGGCGCCGACACCGGTCGACGTGCTGATCCACGGCGAGACCGGCACCGGCAAGGAGCTGGTCGCGCGCTGCCTGCATGATTTCGGCCGGCGCAGCGGCAACTTCGTCGCGCTGAACTGCGCGGCCATCCCCGAGAGCCTGTTCGAGAGCGAGCTGTTCGGCCACGAGGCCGGCGCCTTCACCGGCGCGGGCAAGCAGCGCATCGGCAAGATCGAGCACGCGAAGGACGGCACGCTGTTCCTCGACGAGATCGAGGCGATGCCGCTCGCGCTGCAGGCCAAGGTGCTGCGCGTGATCCAGGAGCGCGAGATCGAGCGCCTGGGCAACAACAAGCCGATCCCGGTGAACTTCCGCGTCGTCGCGGCGACCAAGGTGAGCCTGGAAGACCTGGCGAAGAAGGGCGAGTTCCGGCCCGACCTGTTCTACCGGCTCAACGTGGCCTCGCTGAAGATCCCGGCGCTGCGCGACCGGCTGGGCGACATCCTCGGGCTGTTCCAGATCTTCGTGCAGCAGGCGAGCCTGCGCTTCCAGATGCCGGTGCCGTCGTTGACGCCGGACCAGCACCAGGCGCTGCTCGCGTCGCGCTGGCCGGGCAACGTGCGCGAGCTGAAGGCCTGCGCCGAGCGCCTGATCCTCGGCCTGCCGATCTTCGTCGACGGCGAGCCGACGGCTTCGGCACCGCGCTCGTTCGACGAATCGGTCGCGATGATCGAGCGCAGCCTGCTCGAAGAAGCGCTGCGCCGCCACGGCGGTTCGGTGAAGGCGGCCTGCGCCGAACTCGCGCTGACGCCGGCGACGATGTACCGCAAGCTGAAGGCGCTGGCGGTGGACCCGTCGGCGTACAAGGACCCGAGCACGGATCCGGCGGGCTGAGGCGATTCCCGATACTCCTTTGCGCCGCGCGCGTCGCAGGTGCCGTCCGAAATAGCGGACTCCAGCGCACGAACTGCGGGTGCGATCGGTTCGTTGCAGATGCCGTGAGGCATCAGACAGAACGCCCGCACGAAGACCTGCCCGCAGGCATCGTTAATCCAGGCGCAACGGTCCCGTCACGCGACGTTCGACGCCTGTCGCAGTCGTGAGAGAGACCCCCTCGCGTTCTTCTCAAACTTGATTCGCCCCACCGGCGCGTGCGCTGTCGGATGCGTACCGGGTGGCATCGGCGCGCCCGTTCGTTTCCACGGCGCGCCACGAGGAATCAAGCACTTGCAGGTCAATTTGAAACCGCTTGCAAGCGGCGGGGCCGTCGCGCAGCCATACATCGCTTCGTGGCACATGGCTTGCGGAACGAGACCGTCAGACATCATTAAACACATAGGGGAGTCTCGTGAACAAAGCAGCCTTGTTGATCGAAGACAAAGACACGCAACTGGTCGTGCGGACCGCACTGGAGTGCGCCGGTTTCCAGTGCGAGGTCTACGCGTCCACCGGTACGCTCTTGCGCGGCATCAAGCGCGACGACCATGGACTGATCGTCGTCGACGTCGACGACCCGGCCACCGATTGCAGCGCGCTCGTCGACTGGCGCCGCAACTGGCTGAATCCCGAAGTGACTTTGGTCGCCCTCGGCCGCACCGACCCGCTGACCGCGGCCCGCGTGCTGAACGCCGGTGTCGACGATTTCGTCGCGAAGCCGGTGCGCGGTGCCGAGCTGCTGGCGCGCATCGGCGCCGCGGCGCGCCGGCGCGTGCCGGCCCCGGCCGAGACCGGCCCG
>NZ_JBFUFP010000158.1:0-8067 GCF_056403375.1 Rhizobacter sp. P2_H2 | reverse complement strand
CCTCACCGATCCTCCCCCAAGGAGCCCTGGCCGATGAACGCCCCGCTACCCGAATCCATCCGCAAGGCGCTCGAGAGCGTCTCCCTCGACGACAAGTACAGCCTCGCGACCGGCCGCGCCTTCATGAGCGGCGTGCAGGCGCTGGTGCGGCTGCCGATGCTGCAGCGCACGCGCGATGCAATGGCCGGCCTGAACACCGGCGGCTTCATCAGCGGCTACCGCGGCTCGCCGCTCGGCGGCTACGACCAGGCGCTGTGGCAGGCCAAGAAGCACCTGCAGGCGCAGAACATCGTGTTCCAGCCCGGCGTCAACGAAGAGCTCGGCGCGACCGCGGTGTGGGGCACGCAGCAGCTCGACCTGTACCCGCAGACAAAGAAGTTCGACGGCGTGTTCGGCATCTGGTACGGCAAGGGCCCGGGCGTGGACCGCTGCTCCGACGTGTTCAAGCACGCCAACATGGCCGGCACCGCGAAGCACGGCGGCGTGATCGCGCTGGCCGGCGACGACCACATCGCCAAGAGCAGCACCGCGGCGCACCAGAGCGACCACATCTTCAAGGCCTGCGGGCTGCCGGTGTTCTTTCCGTCGAGCGTGCAGGACATCCTCGACATGGGGCTGCATGCGTTCGCGATGAGCCGCTTCGCCGGCGTCTGGTCGGGCATGAAGACGATCCAGGAGATCGTCGAATCGTCGGCCAGCATCAGCGTCGACCCGGATCGCGTGAACATCGTGCTGCCGGAAGACTTCGTGATGCCGGCCGGCGGCCTGCACATCCGCTGGCCCGATGCGCCGCTCGAGCAGGAGGCGCGGCTGATGGACCACAAGTGGTACGCCGCGCTCGCCTACATCCGCGCCAACAAGCTGAACCACAACGTCATCGAAGGACCGAACGATAGGTTCGGCCTGATCGCGAGCGGCAAGGCCTACAACGACACCCGCCAGGCGCTGCACGACCTGGGCCTGGACGACGACGCCTGCCGGCGCCTCGGGATCCGGCTGCACAAGGTCAACGTCGTGTGGCCGCTCGAGGCCACCATCACGCGCGAGTTCGCGAAGGGCCTGCAGGAGATCCTGGTCGTCGAGGAGAAGCGCCAGGTCATCGAGTACCAGCTGAAGGAAGAGCTCTACAACTGGCGCCCCGACGTGCGGCCGAACGTGCTCGGCAAGTTCGACGAGGTGGCCGGCGACCAGAGCGGCGGCGAGTGGTCGCAGCCGAACCCGGGCAGCAACTGGCTGCTGCGCGCGCAGGCCGACCTGACGCCGGCCATCATCGCGAAGGCGATCGGCAAGCGGTTGAAGAAGCTCGGCGTCGATGCCGACACCGCCGCGCGCATCGATGCGCGGCTCGCGCTGATCGACGCCAAGGAGCGCAGCCTGGCCGAGGTGAAGAGCGAGGGCGGCGACCGGCTGCCGTTCTTCTGCAGCGGCTGCCCGCACAACACCAGCACCAAGGTGCCGGAGGGCTCGCGCGCGGTGGCCGGCATCGGCTGCCACTACATGGTGGTGTGGATGGACCGCAGCACCAGCACCTTCACGCAGATGGGCGGCGAAGGCGTGCCCTGGATCGGCCAGGCGCCGTTCACGACCGACGAGCACATCTTCGCGAACCTGGGCGACGGCACCTACTTCCACAGCGGCAGCCTGGCGATCCGCCAGAGCATCGCGGCCGGCGTGAACATCACCTACAAGCTGCTCTACAACGACGCGGTCGCGATGACCGGCGGGCAGCGCGTCGGCGAGCGGCCCGAGGGCCACTCGGTGCTGCAGATCATGAACAGCCTGAAGGCCGAAGGCGTGGCCGCGCTGTGCATCGTGACCGACGAGCCCGAGAAGTACGACGGTGTCGCGCTCGCCGAGGGCGTGCAGGTGTTCCACCGCGACGAGCTCGACCGCATCCAGCGCGAGTACCGCGAGCTGAAGGGCACGACGGCCATCATCTACGACCAGACCTGCGCGACCGAGAAGCGCCGCCGCCGCAAGCGCGGCACGATGGTCGAGCCGGCCAAGCGGGTCGTGATCAACGAGTTGGTGTGCGAAGGCTGCGGCGATTGCTCGGTGCAGAGCAACTGCCTGAGCGTCGAGCCGGTCGAGACCGAGTTCGGCCGCAAGCGCCGCATCAACCAGAACACCTGCAACAAGGACTACTCCTGCGTGAAGGGCTTCTGCCCGAGCTTCATCACCGTCGAGGGCGGGCAGCTGAAGAGCGCGAAGAAGGCGAAGCAGGAGCGGCCGCAGCCGTCGGCGATCGCGGTGCCCGAGCCGGTGCTGCCGGTGGCCGAGACGGCCTGGGGCATCGTCGTCGCCGGCGTCGGCGGCACCGGCGTGATCACGATCGGCCAGCTGCTCGGCATGGCCGCGCACCTGGAGGGCAAGGGCATCGTCACGCAGGATTCGGCCGGCCTCGCGCAGAAGGGCGGCAGCACCTGGAGCCACATCCAGATCGCGAACCGCATGGAGGCGATCCACACCACCAAGGTCGGCACCGCGGAGGCCGACCTCGTGATCGCCTGCGACCCGATCGTCGGTGCGAACAAGAGCACGTTGGCGACGCTGCGCGAGGGCCGCAGCTTCGTCGCGCTGAACACGCACGGCTCGCCGACGGCGGCCTTCGTGACCAACCCGGACTGGCAGTTCCCCGGCGCGAGCTGCGAGGGCGCGATCGTCGCGGCGGCCGGCCCGGCGAACGTGGGCATGCTCGATGCCGAGGAGCTCGCGGTGCAGCTGGTCGGCGATTCGCTGTACACCAACCCGCTGATGCTCGGCTATGCCTGGCAGAAGGGCCGCGTGCCGCTCGGCCATGCCGCGCTGATGCGCGCGATCGAGCTGAACGGCGTGCAGGTCGACAACAACAAGTCGGCCTTCGAATGGGGCCGCCGCGCCGCGCATGACCTGGCGGCGGTGAAGGCGCTGTTCAAGGCGGCGCAGGTGATCGAGTTCGTGCGCAAGAGCGTGAACATCGACGACGTGATCGCCAAGCGCGTCGAGTTCCTGACCGGCTACCAGGATGCGTCGTACGCGGCGCAGTACCGGGCCTTCGTCGAGAAGGTGCGGGCCGCCGAGGCGCCGCTGGGTGGCCACAAGCTGACCGAGCAGGTCGCGCGCTACCTGTTCAAGCTGATGGCCTACAAGGACGAGTACGAGGTCGCGCGGCTGCACACCGACAAGGCCTTCCTCGACAAGGTGGCGGCGCAGTTCGAGGGCGACTACACGCTGAACTACCACCTGGCGCCGCCGGCCCTCGCGAAGAAGAACGACAAGGGCGAGCTGGTGAAGCAGCGCTTCGGCCCGTGGATGCAGACCGCGTTCCGCGTGCTCGCGAAGTTCAAGGGGCTGCGCGGCACCGCGTTCGACCCGTTCGGCCGCACCGAGGAGCGCAAGACCGAGCGCGCACTGATCGGCCAGTACCGCGAGGCCCTCGACGAGGTGCTGCGCGGGCTGAACGCGCAGACGCTGCCGCTCGCGCTGCAGATCGCGCGCATTCCGGAAGACATCCGCGGCTACGGGCATGTGAAGGAGCGGCACCTGGCGGCCGCGATGCCGAAGTGGTCGGCGCTGATGGCGCAGTGGCGGGCGGGTGGGGAGCAGAAGGCGGCCTAGGACCTGTTGCGCGACACTTGGGAACGGGCAGCACGACCGGCCGACACGGAGGTCGACCGGCGTTGCCGCTCCCAGGGAGAGACAACAACAATGGATCCGACCCGGCGACCGCGCCGCCTCATCGTCATTCCGCCGGCGCGTGCCGGCAGGAACGCCCCGGCCCCCGCGGCCACGCTGCGCAGGCTGCAGGCCGCGGCCGCCGAGAAACGCCCTGCTGCCCCGCGGATGACCCCGTCGACGCTGAGGCTCGTCACCAGCTCGCCCGCCGACGGTGCGGTGCTGCTCGACATCGGCCGCCGCAGCATCGACGACGTGCGCGCGAGCGCACCCGATGGCGCCACGCTGGCCGAGGAGCAGTGGTACCGCCTGGAGCGCCCTGCCCGGCCGTGGCACAAGCTCAGCGAACACCTGAAGGCGCCGCGCATCGCGGCCGGCCGAGACCAGGCCTGGACCGTCACGGTCGTCGTGGACGACGCGGCCCGCACGCGGCTCGCGCAGGCGCTGGTGACGATCCTGCTCGATGAAGAAAAAGGCACCGGCCTGGAGGCGATGACCGACCGGCGCGGGCGCGTCAGCTTCCGCCTCAGCCGCGGCACGAAGCGCCTGGATGCCATCGAGGTGGCGCCGCTGCACGGCGGCTGGCCGGTGCGGCTGTCGAATGTGGAACTGCTGCGCGGCGGCCTGGAGATCGCCGTGCCGGCCCTGTCGCTGAAGACGGCGGATGCGCGCGGCCTGGTCTACGGCAAGCCGGCGGCCGGCGCCGGCAAGGGCGTCTCGATCGGCGTGGTCGACACCGGCATCGGGCCGCACGACCACCTGAAGCTCGCCGGCGGGCGCAACACCACCGCGAAGGAGGCAACGCGCCTGCTGCGCGACGCCGATGGCCACGGCAGCCACGTGGCCGGCGTGATCGCGGCGACGGCCAGCGGCTGGCGGCGCGGCGAGGCCAGCGCCGTGTCGCTGCATGCCTACCGCGTGTTCGAGGCCGGCGACCCATTCGCGTCGACCTTCGCGATCCAGGCGGCCATCAAGCAGGCCGCCGTCGACGGCTGCGACCTGGTCAACCTGAGCCTGGGCGACAGCCTCGCGGACGAGGCGGTGCGCGACGCGGTCGAGTTCGCGTGGGCGCGCGGCTGCGTCTGCCTGGCCGCGGCCGGCAACGACGGCGCCGACGAAGTGGACTATCCGGCCCGCTACCCGAAGGTGATCGCGGTCTCGACGATCGGCCTGGAGAACGCCTGGCCGGCCGGTGCCTACTTGGAGTGGACGCTGGGCGAGCCGCGCGGCAAGCCGATCGGCCACCACGTGCCGTTCTTCGCGCAGTTCTCCAACCGCGGCCGCAAGCTCGCGCTCACCGCGCCGGGCGTGGCCATCGTGTCGACGCTGTTCGGCAACCGCTGGGGCGTGATGTCGGGCACCTCGATGGCCACGCCGATCGCCACCGGCGTGCTGGCGCGCCGGCTGGCCGGCAGCGCCGTGCTGGCGATGCCGCGCGACGCCCGGCGTTCGGCGGCCATCGTGAGATTGGCCACGGCGCATGCCCAGGACCTCGGATTCCCCGCCCGTATGCAAGGCAAGGGCTTGGCGCGATAATCGAGGCCATGGCACGCTTCGTCTTCTTCAACTCCAGCGACGTGGACGCCAAGGCGCTCACGGCGGCGAAGAAGTCGGTGCGTGCCTTGGGCGGCATCGTCGTCGGCGGTGCCGCCGGCTCGATGCTCGTCGAGGCGCCCCCCACCAAGGCGGCGCAGGTGGCCAAGGCCCTGCCGGGCTGGCACTACGCGCAAGACCGCAAGACAACCCGCATTCCCGAGCACACGCCCTTGCAGCGTGCCAAGCGCGCAGCCGCCAAGGGCTGACGCTCTCCTCCCCCAGTTTCCCGTTTCACCGCACCCGCAGGTACGGTCCCACTTTCTCCTTCAGCAGCTCGACGAGCGCCGGCTCCATGAAGGCGTATTCGTCGGGAATCCCCAGCACGATCACCCGCTTGCCGCTCAGCCACGGCTTGAACTTGCGGGACAGCTTGTTACGGTGGGAACGCTCCATCACGAAGATCACCTGCGCCCACTGCACCGTCTCGCTGTCCAGCGGCGTCAGCGCCGAGCTGTCGAGCCCGGCCGAAGTGCATTCCACCTCGGGCCACGACGCGAACACCTGCTCCGCCGTCGGGCTGCGCAGACGGTTCTGGCTGCAGAGGAAGAGTACGCGCCGCATCGTCGTCAGAACTGCAGGAACGTCACCCCCACCCCGAAGCTCGTCTGCCGGAAGTTGTAATCCGTCAGCGTCTCGCCGTAGCCGCGGAAGGCTTGCAGGTACCAGCGCAGGCCGTTCGGCTGGTCGCGCAGCACCGGGTAGGTCCACTCGAGCTGCAGCGCACCGTACTTCACGCCCTGCAGCGTGTTGCGGTACAGCAGCGAAGCGGTCGACAAGCCGCTCGCCCAGTTCAGCTGCGTCTCGCTGCGGCCGCGGTAGTCGATCAGGTCGGGGTTGTTGTCGGTCTCCAGCTTCTCGTTGAAGCGCTGGACCAGGCGCGTGCTCAACGACCAGTTGTCGCGCTCGAAGCCGGCCCCGAGCGACGCGCGGTTCCAGCTGCGCGACAGCGGATCGGACTGGCCGTTCGACTGGTGCGCGATCCCCAGCTGCGCGTAGCGCCACTGCCAGCCGAACGGCAGCCCGCGCCAGGCCTCGGGAACCGGCACCACATAGATCGCCTCCGGTTCGTAGTCGCTGTTGCGGAACGGCTTCGAATCCTTGCCGTTCCAGATCTGCCACAGCGCCTGCTGCGTGAAGGCGAGCCACAGGTCACCGCCCTCGAAGCCGACATCCTGCAGCACCTTGGTGCGCAGCGACAGCTGGAACTTGGCCTCGGTGTTCTTGTAGTCCGGCAGCGGCACGGCCGCCTGCGTGGGCGATCGAGGCTCGCGGTTGATGCGGCTCGTCTGGTGCAGCGGCAGCACGTAGTTGGGCTTGTAGCCGACGAAGTTGAAGATGCCGCGCTTGTCCTCGGGGTCGAGCTCCCAGTAGCGCGAGACCAGGCTGCCGCTGCCGCCACCCGTCGGCCGGATCGCCGGCGGCAGCAGCTGCGCCTTCGGGGCCAGCTTCGACTCGCTCTCGCCCTCGCGGCCGGTGGGTGCCGGCGCCTCGACCGCGCGGCCGGCCAGCCTGTCGTAGCACGCGAGGCGATCGGCCGGGGCGCCGATCTGCGCGCATTCGGCCAGGCTGGCGGCCGGGTCGGACTGCGCGAATGCAGCGTGCAGGGGAAGGGAGAAAACGAAACAGGCGCAGGCGCCAAGGGTCGGTGAACGCATGCGCCCGGATGGTAGGGCCACGGAGTGAATCCCCGAGCAGCAGGCGCCGGATGGGCGTCCCGCCGCTCGGGTATCACACAGCAATCAAGGCAGYGTCTTCAGGTGGGCACCGACCGGCGCCGAGAAGTTGTAGCCGTCGAAGCGGTCCCAGTTGATCGACCAGGTCATCACGCCGCGGAAGGTCGGGTAGGCCTGGTTCGGGCGCAGCGAGCCGCAACCGGTCAGCTTCACCATGCAGTCCACCGCGTTGTTCACGGTCGACGCGGTGACGAAGCCGGAGTTCGCCGAGCGCGGGCCCGACGGCACGCCGAACGCGACCTGGTCCGGCCGCAGCCCGGCGAAGGTGCCCGCCGAGCCGTTCGACAGGCCGAAGCCTTCGATCAGCATCTTGCTGCCCGCCACCAGCATGTCGACCGAGCCTTCCGGGTACGGGTTGGCCTGGTACGGCGAGTACAGCCCGCCGTTGTTGTAGTACTGCACATGGATGATCGACAGGTCGTCGCGCAGCCCGTTGATGATCGGCAGGTAGGCGCCCCAGATGCTGCCGTACGAGACGAAGCCGCCTTGCACGTACGGCCACTCCGGCGCCATCGACAGGTAGAACTTCGAGCCGACCTTGGCCTTCAGCGCCTTCACCGAGCTGACCAGGTACTGCTGGATCGGCGCGCCTTGCGCCACGCCGTTCTCCAGGTCGAGGTCGATGCCGTCGAAGCCGTACTTCTGGATGATCGCGTACAGGCTGTTCGTGAAGTTCGTGGCCTCGGCCTGCGAGCCGACGCTGACCGAGCCGTTCTGGCCACCCAGCGACAGCACCACCTTCTTGCCCTTGGCCTTCAGCGCACGCACGTCGGCGATGAACTGCGCATCGCTGCCGGCATTGGAGTCGACCGTGAAGCTGACGTTGCCGCCACCGGCGTTGTCGGCGAACGCGACGACGATCACGTCCCACGCGTCCGGGATCTGGCTCAGCGGGTAGGTGTTGCCGGCCGGGTTGGTGAAGTTGTGCCAGTAGCCGACCAGCGCGTGCTTGGCGATGTCGCTCGACGGTGCGGGCGCGGGCGCGGGTGCCGGTGCCGGTGCGGGTGCAGGGGCCGGCGCGGGAGCAGGGGCCGGCGCAGGGGCGGGGGCCGGTGCCGGCGCAGGTGCCGGAGCGGGCGCAGGG
>NZ_JBFUFP010000157.1:0-8166 GCF_056403375.1 Rhizobacter sp. P2_H2 | reverse complement strand
GAGACGAACAGCGCCGCCCTCAACTCGGCGACGCCGGCGGTGCTGGTGCAGAACCCGCCGCTCGGGCTGAACGACAACCTGCTGAGCTGGAAGGTCGGCGCGCTGTTCAAGCCGACGCCGGACGGCAGCATCTACCTGACGGTGTCGAATTCCTACCAGCCGCCGGGCGGCGCCAACTTCTCGCTGAACGTCTCGAGCACCAACCAGGCGAGCCCGAGCACCGACCCGCAGGAAGGCAGCAACATCGAGCTGGGCACCAAGTGGGACCTGTTCGGCGGCAAGCTGTCGGCCACCGCGGCGATCTACCGCAGCGAGAACAAGAACGAGCTGGTCTCCGACGGCGCCGCGGTGCCGACCTTCAGCCAGGTGGGCAAGCGCCGCGTCGACGGCGTCGAACTCGGCCTGGTCGGCCAGGTGACGCCGGCGCTGAACCTGAGCGCAGGCGTGGCCTACATGGATCCGAAGATCCTGCGCGGCGTGCCGGCCGGCGCCAGCGCGAACAACGGCGGTGTGATCGTCTATTCACCGAAGGTGACCTTCAGCTCGTGGGCGTCGTACAAGGCGCTCGACAAGCTGACCGTCGGCGGCGGCGTGCGCTATGTCGATACCGTCGCGCGCAGCAGCAACCTCACCCCCAGCGCGACGCCCAACCTGATCAACACCGAGTCGTACACGGTGGCCGATGCGATGGTCGCGTACGACCTCAGCAAGAACGTCACGCTGCAGTTGAACGTCAACAACCTGTTCGACAAGGAGTACGTGGCGTCGGTCAACAATGGCGGCTCGCGCTACAAGCCGGGTGAAGCACGCAACGCGCTGCTGAGCGCCAACTTCAAGTACTGACCACGATGATGCTCCACGTGCCCGGCGTGCTGACGCCGTCCCAGGTCGCCGAGATCTGCGAGGCCCTCGATGCGGCCGACTGGAACGACGGCCGCGAGACGGTCGGCGCGCAGGGTGCGCAGGTCAAGCGCAACCGCCAGCTGCCCGAGGCCGGGCCGCTGACGCAGCGCTTCGGTGCCGTCATCCTGAAGGCGCTGGAGGCGCATCCGCTGTTCGTCTCGGCCGCGCTGCCGCTGCGCTACGTGCCGCCGCTGTTCAACCGCTACGAAGGCGGCGAGCAGTACGGCCTGCATGTCGATGGCGCGGTGCGCGGCGTGCCGGGCACCAGCCTGCGGCTGCGCACCGACCTGTCGTGCACGCTGTTCCTCGCCGACCCCGGCGACTACGACGGCGGCGAGCTGGAGGTGATGGACACCTACGGCGCGCACGAGGTGAAGCTGCCGGCCGGCGACCTGATCCTGTACCCGTCGAGCAGCCTGCACCGCGTGCTGCCGGTCACGCGCGGCGCCCGCGTCTGCTCGTTCTTCTGGCTGCAGAGCCTGGTGCGCGACGATGCGCAGCGCGGCATGCTGTTCGAGCTCGACCAGGCGATCCAGCGGCTGCGCGAGCGCGAAAGTGAAAAAGGCGGTGACAGCGCCGAGGTGCTGATGCTGACCGGCCACTATCACAACCTGCTGCGGATGTGGTCCGAGGTCTGATGGACGCTCCCTCCGCCGCCACACCGGCGCCGCAGCGCGCCTACTGGCTGAAGACGCTGCACCAGTGGCACTGGATCAGCTCGGCGCTGAGCCTGGTCGGGCTGCTGCTGTTCACCGTCACCGGCTTCACGCTGAACCATGCGTCGCAGATCGAGGCGAAGCCGCAGGTCACGAAGCGCGCGGCGCAGGTGCCGCCGGCGCTGCTGCCGCTGGTCACCGCGCAGCCGTCCGACGACAAGCAGCCGCTGCCGCCGGCGCTGGCCGCCTGGGCCGAGCAGGCGCTCGCGATCGAGGTCGCCGGCCGCGCGGCCGAGTGGTCGCCCGAGGAAATCTACCTGCCGCTGCCGCGCCCCGGCGGCGATGCCTGGCTGCGCATCGACCGCGTGGAAGGCGCGCTGGAATACGAGCGCACCGACCGCGGCTGGATCTCGTACCTGAACGACCTGCACAAGGGCCGCCACACCGGCAGCGCCTGGAGCTGGTTCATCGACCTGTTCGCCGCGTCGTGCCTGGTGTTCTCGGTGACCGGCCTGTTCATCCTGAAGATGCATGCCGCCAAGCGCCCGAGCACCTGGCCGGTGGTGGCTGGCGGCCTGGTGCTGCCGCTGCTGCTGGCGATCCTCTTCATCCATTGACCCCGATTCCCTGATCTTCCAGAAGGACTCCCATGAAACTGAGCTATTCGATGGCGATGGGCGCCGCCGCCGCGCTGGCCGCGCCGGCCTTCGCGGCCGACGCGAACCTGAAGCTGGAGCTGCCGCAGCTGAGCGTGGCCGAGTACCACAAGCCCTATGTCGCGGTGTGGGTCGAGAAGGCGGCCGACCAGGGCTTCGCGTCCAACGTCGCGCTCTGGTACGACCTGAAGAAGCGCGACAACGGCGGCGCGAAGTGGCTGAAGGACATGCGCAGCTGGTGGCGCAAGAGCGGGCGCGAGCTGCAGACGCCGATCGACGGCGTCACCGCCGCCACCCGCTCGCCGGGCGAGCACGTGCTGGCCCTGTCGAGCGCGAAGGGCCTGGCGTCGTTGCCGCCTGGCAGCTACCAGCTGGTGGTCGAGGCGGCGCGCGAGAACGGCGGCCGCGAGGTCGTGCGCCTGCCGTTCGACTGGCCGGTGAAGGCCGCCCAGACCGCCAAGGTCCAGGGCGAGCATGAACTCGGTGCGGTCGCGCTCGAACTGAAGCCTTGAGGAGCCACCCATGAAGACCCTCCACCGCCTGAACCTTGCCCTGCTCGCGCTGGCCGCGTCGGCCACGCTGCTGCCCGGTGCCGCGCAGGCGCACCGCACCTGGCTCGTGCCGTCGGCCACCGTCGTCAGCGGCCGCGAAGCCGCCGTCACGGTCGACGGCGCGGTGTCCGAAGACCTGTTCGAGTACGACACCAACGCGCTGGTGCTGGACAAGCTCAGCATCGTCGCGCCCGACGGCAGCCTCGTCGCGCCGGAGAACCTCGCCACCGCGCGCCGCCGCAGCAGCTTCGACGTGAAGCTCGCGCAGCCGGGCACCTACCGCATCGTCAATTTCAGCGAGAGCGTGTTCGCCAACTACAAGCTCGGCGGCGAGCCGAAGCGCTGGCGCGGCACCGCCGAGGCGATGGCCAAGGAGATCCCGGCCGACGCGAAGGAGCTGCAGGTCACGCGTATGCAGAACCGGGTCGAGACCTGGGTGAGCAACGACGGGAAAGGGGAAAAAGCGGGCGAGAAGACCGCCGACAAGGCCTTCGCGCCGCAAGGCACCGGCCTCGAGTTCGTCCCGCTGACCGCGCCGACCGACCTGAGTGCCGGCGACAGCTCCAGCTTCCGCGTGCTGCTCGACGGCAAGCCGGCCGCCAACCTCGACGTGACGATCCTGCGCGGCGGCAACCGCTACCGCTACAAGCTCGGCGAGATCGCGCTGAAGACCGACGCGCAGGGCCAGTTCAGCGTCAAGTGGCCGGAAGCCGGGCGCTACTGGATCGGCGTGAACCACAGCGTGCGTGCCGCCGAAGGCACGCCGCCGACGCGCCGCGTGAACGCCAGCGCGACGGTCGAAGTGCTGCCGCAGTAAAGAAGGCAATGCAGACGGCGCGGGTGCTGGTCCCGCAGCGCATCGCGACCCGCGCGCCGGCGCTCGGCGCCCAGGTGCATGCGCTGCAGGGCGTGACGATGGGCACGAGCTGGTCGGTGCGCGTCGCCGGCCCGCGGGCGCTCGCGCTCGCGCCGCTGGCGCAGGCGATCCAGCAGGAGCTGGACCTCGTGGTCGCGCAGATGAGCCCGTGGGAACCCGGCTCGGACATCAGCCGCTTCAACCACGCGCCGGCCGGCAGCTGGCATGCGCTGCCGGATGCGTTCAGCGAGGTGCTGGCCTGCGCGCTGCAGGTCGCGCGCGACAGCGATGGCGCGTACGACCCGGCCGCCGGGGCGCTGGTCGATGCCTGGGGCTTCGGGCCGCGGCAGCGCCACGACGAGCCCGGCTTCGTGCCGCCCGACGATGCGGCGGTGCAGGCCGCGCGGGTCGTCAGCGGCTGGCAGCGGCTGGAGACCGGCGCGCGCGGCGTGCGGCAACCTGGGGGCCTCCGGCTCGACCTGTCGGCGATCGCGAAGGGCCATGCGGTCGACCGCGTCGTGCAGCGGCTCGCGCGGCAGTTCGGCCTCGACGACGTGCTGGCCGAGGTCGGCGGCGAGCTGCGCGGCGAGGGCGTGAAACCCGATGGGCAGCCGTGGTGGGTGGCGCTGGAACCGGTGCCGCGCTGGGTCGACGGCGGCTGGCAGCTCGACGCGGATCCGCTGCCGACCCGCATCGCGCTGCATGGCCTGAGCGTCGCGACCTCGGGCGATCACCGGCGCTTCTTCGCCCGCGGCGACAGGCGTTATCCGCACACCATCGATCCGCGCAGCGGCCGGCCGATCGACCACGGCGTGGCCGTCGTGACGGTGCTCGATGCCTCGTGCATGCGCGCCGATGCGCTGTCGACGGCGCTGACGGTGATGGGGCCGCAGGCCGGCCTGCCGTGGGCCGCGCAGCGCGGCATCGCGGCCTTGTTCGTCACGCGGCGCGCCGACGGCGGGCTCGACGAGCAGGTCACGCCGGCCTTCGCCGCGCTCGAATGAGCCCGCTGGCCCGCTTGCTGGCGGCAGGCGCCATCGCACTCGCCTACCTCGCGTTCTGCGCCTTCATCGTCTGGCGCGAACGACGCCGCCGTGCGGCCGCCTCGCGCGATGCGGCCGCGCTCGACCATGCCGAGGCCGATGCCGCGCCGGTGCTGGTCGCGTTCGCGAGCCAGACCGGCTTCGCCGAGCAGCTCGCGTGGCAGACCGCGCGCCTGCTGCACACCGCCGGCGTGCCGGTGCGGCTGCTGCCGCTCGGCGAACTGCGGCCCGACGCGCTGGCGCGCACCGAACGGGCGCTCTTCATCGTCAGCACCTACGGCGAGGGCGACGCGCCCGATGCGGCCTCGGCGTTCGCGCGCCACATGGCCGACGGCGGCCAGCCGCTGCCGCGCCTGCACCATGCGGTGCTGGCGCTCGGCGACCGCAGCTACGCGCAGTTCTGCGGCTTCGGCCGCCGGCTGGATGGCTGGCTGCAGGTGCAGGGCGCGACGCCGCTGTTCGAGCGCATCGAGCTCGACAACGAGGACGCGGCAGCGCTGAAGCAGTGGCAGCAGCAGGTGGCGCACCTCGCCGGCACGGTCGACCTGCCCGACTGGCAGGCGCCGGGCTTCGACGACTGGCGGCTGGTCGAGCGGCGCGTGTTGAACGAAGGCAGCGCCGCCGCGCCGGTGTGCCACCTCGAACTCGTGCCGGCCGACGGCGCGGCGCTGCCCGGCTGGCAGGCCGGCGACCTGGTGCAGGTGCAGGCCCCCGGCGACCCGCAGCGCCCGCGCGAGTACACGATCGCCTCGGTGCCGTCGGCGGGCCGGCTGCACCTGATGGTGCGGCAGGAGCGGCACCCGGACGGCGGCCTCGGCGTGGCCTCGGGCTGGCTGACGACACGACTGCAACCGGGCGATCGCGTGCCGCTGCGGCTGCGCGCGCACGGCAGCTTCCGGATCGGCGACAACGCGGCGCGTCCGCTGGTCCTGATCGGCAACGGCACCGGTCTGGCGGGCCTCAGAAGCCACCTGATGGCGCGCGCGGAGGTTCGGGCACCCGAGGCCTGCTGGCTGCTGTTCGGCGAGCGCCAGGCGGCGCATGACGCGCATTACGCCGACGACACCGAACGCTGGCAGGCGGCCGGCGTGCTGGCCCGGGTCGACCGCGTGTTCTCGCGCGACCGGCCCGAGCGGCACTATGTGCAGCACCGCGTGCTGGAACAGGCGGACGAACTGCGGGACTGGGTCGCGCGGGGCGCGGCGATCTACGTGTGCGGCAGCCTGGAGGGCATGGCTGCCGGCGTCGACGAGGCGCTCGCGCAGGTGCTCGGCGCCGACCAGCTCGCCGCGCTGGCCGACGCCGGCCGCTACCGGCGCGACGTCTACTGACCCCGCGTCAGTGCTGGATGCGCGTTCCCAGCACTGCCAGGAACTGCGCCAGCCAGGCCGCATGCGCCGGCCACGCTGGCGCGGTGACGAGCTTGCCGTCGGTCACCGCCTGGTCGACCTCGATCGCCGCGTAGCTCGCACCCGCCAGCTCCACCTCGGCCGCGCAGGCGGGATACGCCGACACGCGCTTGCCGCGGATCACGCCGGCGGCAGCCAGCAACTGCGCGCCGTGGCACACCGCGGCGATCGGCTTGTCGGCGCGCGAGAAGTGCTGCACCAGCGCGATCACCGCCTGGTTCATGCGCAGGTATTCCGGCGCGCGGCCGCCCGGGATCAGCAGCGCGTCGTAGTCCTCGCCCTTCACCGACGCGAACGTCGCGTTCAGCGTGAAGCGGTGGCCGGGTTTCTCGGAGTAGGTCTGCTGGCCCTCGAAATCGTGCACCGCGGTCATCACGAACTCGCCCGCCTTCTTGTCCGGACAGGCCGCATGCACCGTGTGGCCGACCATCTGCAGCGCCTGGAACGGCACCATGGTCTCGTAGTCCTCGGCGTAGTCGCCGACCAGCATCAGGATCTTCTTGCCCATCGTTCGTCTCCTTCGTCAGAGGACGGCGACACACCATGCGAGGCCGTCGAAGCACATTCTGCGAGCGTTCGACGCGCATGGGGAATGCCCCTCGACAGCACGCGATGCGCGCCTCGAGAGCACGCAGATGAKGCTCTCAGGCGACAAAACATCGCGCGAAGGCGCATGAATGCGAGTTTTACCTATGAAAACTGCTTCTCAATGCAGCACTCTCGCAGTAGTATTCGCTCCGCACGTGGACCTGGAGAACCGAGAGCTCATGCGGCTCTCACCCAACCCGGGCACATCAACAACGTTATTGATGGAGAAATTCAACATGGCAACTGCGAAACCGCCCGCTCGGAAAGCGGCTCCTGCAAAGAAAGCGGCACCGGCCAAGAAGGCTGCACCCGCGAAGAAAGTAGCGGCCAAGAAGGCCGCACCGGCCAAGAAGGCCGCTCCCGCCAAGAAGGCAGCGCCGGCCAAGAAGGCCGCTGCGAAGAAGGCCGCTCCGGCCAAGAAGCGCACCCCGAACGCTGCCTTCATGAAGGCCATGACCCCGAGCGCAACGCTGGCTGCCGTCATCGGCGCCAACCCGCTGCCGCGCACGGAAGTGACCAAGAAGGTGTGGGAGTACATCAAGAAGAACGACCTGCAGGACAAGGCCAAGCGCACGATGATCAACGCCGACGCCAAGCTGAAGGAAATCTTCAAGAAGGCCCAGGTCTCGATGTTCGAGATGACCAAGCTGATCAACGGCCACCTGAAGTAATCAGGTTCCGTTCACCTCAAAAAACCGGCGCATGCGCCGGTTTTTTTCATGGGGCAGCGGGTTTCTCCATCGCCTTCGCGACGGCGTCCAGCACGCGCGCGACGTTGATCGGCTTGGTCCAGTAGTCGTCGAAGCCGGCCGCGAGCGCCGCGTCGATCTGCGGCTGCATCGCATCCGCCGACAGCGCGATGCAGCGCAGCCCGCTCGTGCGCGCGTCGTCGCGCAGCCGGCGGATCAGCGCGAGGCCGCTGGTGTCCGGCAGGTTCATGTCGACCAGCAGCAGGTCCGGCGCCTGCTCGCGCGCCGCCGCGAGGCCGCTCGCGCCATCGTTGGCCACGCTCAGCCGCCACTGCGGGCGGCCCTTGAAGACCTCCTGCATCAGCATCACGTTCAACGGCTCGTCCTCGACATACAGCACGTGCTTCTGCACCACGGCAGGTGCGGCGGGCGGCGTGGCAGGCAGCGCGAGCGCCGGGTCCGCGCGCGCCGCAGCGCCGGCCGGCAGCACCAGCGTGAAGGTCGAGCCCTGGCCGGGTGTGCTGCGCAGCAGCAGCTCGCCCTGCATCGCCGCCGACAGCGTGCGCGCGATCACGAGCCCGAGGCCGCTGCCCTCGATGCGGCGCTGCTCGGCGCCCAGCCGGTTGAACGGCTGGAACAGCTGCGTCTGCTGCGCCGTCGTCAGCCCCTCGCCCTCGTCGCTCACCGCCACCGTGACGCGCTCGCCGTCGTGCTGCAGCACGAGCCGCACCGTGCCGCCGGCGCGGTTGTACTTGATGGCGTTCGACAGCAGGTTCAGCAGCACCTGCTCGACCGCACGTGCATCGGCCGTCGCC
>NZ_JBFUFP010000156.1:0-8205 GCF_056403375.1 Rhizobacter sp. P2_H2 | reverse complement strand
GCGCATCAGCTGCCGGCGCATCCGCCGTACCGCTCTCGCTGCCGCCGCACGCTGCCAGCGTGCCGATCAGGCTGATCGCCGCGGCCACGCCGGCGGCATTCCACTTCAGGTGAATCCTGCGCATCGTCCGTCCCCTGGTTGGCAGGTCATTGCCTGCGTCGCGGCAGTGTTATGGAACTGGTTCCAACTGGCAACGGCGGGGATGTGAGCAGGTGTGTAGCTACAAGCTGACGCGCCCCTCGATCGAGTCGTCGAGCGTCTTGCCCACGGCCGCGCCGATCAGGATCTTCAGGCCGGCGATGGCGTCGCCGTGCTTGTTGTCCCAGTAGTAGCCATCGGTCGGTACGAACTCGATGACGGTGATGCGCGGATCGTCGATGCCGCCGGTGAACCAGGTCTTGATCGGTGCGGCCCACAGTTCCTGGATCTTCGCCTTGTCGGTCGAGACGGTCGCGCGGCCTCGCAGCTGCAGGAAGTCGGAGTGCTTCGATGCCTGAAAGTACAGCGTGACCTGCGGGTCGGCCGCGATCTCGGCATTCTTGTGGCTGTCATTCGCGCTGAGGAACCACAGGTGGCCGCGCTCATCTGTCTGTTGCACGCTCATCGGCCTTGCCGCGACCGCGTCGCCGATGCGGCTTGCGGTGCAGAAGAAGCACGATGAATTCTTGTCGACCACCGCGCGGATACGGGCGATGGCGTCGGCGGCCTGCAGGTCCTGGCGGTTCTGCTCGGGTTGTTGCTGGTTGATGGAGTCCATGGGGCTGCATCGTCCCGTTCAACTCGCGCGCTGTCAGCCGGGGTGCATGCCGAGTTCACGTCAGCCGTGTCCGACGGTCCATAGTTAGTAGTGAGGGTGCGGACCTTGCCGCACTCCCATAGCATTTTCCGGTCTCGAATGCGAAGAGCGAGTGGAGGCCACATGCTGAAAAGCCCGCTGTTGAGGGCCCTTGCCGCAGGACTGTCGATGTCGGCATGGAGCGTCGCCGCCGCGCCGCTCATTCTGATCACGAAGGAAGAAGCGGCCCTCCCGTCCACGACACTGACCGCGAGGTCAGGCGTCACGCTGCCACCGACCATCGAGGTGCTGTCACCGAAGGCAGGGGAGCCGGTGAAGTCGCCCTTTCGCCTGAGGATCGCGTTCCGCGCCCATGGCGATGCCAAGATCGATCCGGGCAGCGTGAACCTCGTCTACTCGCGCCAGCCGCCGGTCAACCTGACGGAGCGTGTCAAGCCCTTCCTGACCGCTTCACGACTCGATATCCAGGAGGTGGTCGTTCCGCCCGGCCAGCACGAAATCCTGATCAGCGTCAGCGACGACCAGCTGCACGATGGCGTCCGCAAACTCGCGTTGACGGTGCGGCCTTGAGGAACCGGGCGATGAGTACGGGACGATCGCTGCTCGCCCGCTGGCCGGATGCGGACCTGTGCCCATACTGTCACTCCAAGACCGGCGAGTCGCGTGCCTGCAGCGCCTGTGGCCGCGATGTCGACCTGCTGCGCGAATTGCGCCACGAACTGGAGTCGGTCCGGTCGCTCGCGCCGTATGCCGCAGCCATCGCACCATGCCGCGCCGAGCCGCTGGCCCGCCGGCTGCTCAGCCGCTGCGGCTGGACCATCGTGGCCATCCTGCTGGCAGAGGTATCGCTCGTCCTGGTCTATGACACCTCCGACGTCTACCTGTACGCGGCCGCAGCGGCTGCCTCGCTGGTCTCGGGTTATTCGCTGGGCATCCGCCTCGCGGCGCGGCAAGCAGGCCTGACCCTGCTGAGCATTGCCGCGACCGCCTTCCTGTCCGTGTGGTTGACGACCGCGGTAACCGGCCTCCACACCTGGGCAGTCGGTGACGCCCCGCTCGAACTGGCCCCTCATTCCCCGACCGATTGGCGTGAGGCTCTCCGATTTGTCACCACGATTGCACTGGCCATGCTGGGCGGCTTCTTTGCAGCGCAGGCGATGCGCTGGAGCGAATCGCCCACTTCCGAACCAGCAGACCACTGGATCCAGCGCTGGTTCCTGCCCTGCAGTGCCGACGACCAGCCTGCCGCCGTTCAGATTCGGCAGATGAAACGCATTGGCGCGTGGGCGGCCGCTGCCGCATCGACCGTCGCCTCGATCGCTGGGTTGCTCAATGGACGCACAGGGCAATAGCCGACGGGCGGCACCGGGCCGAGCCTTCGGCCTGCTCGGTGCGCTGTGGTTCATCAGCATGGCCGCCATCGCGCAGCCTGCTACGCCGAGCGCGGCTGACGCAGGGCAGGCCGGCTTCCTGCAAGTCGAGTTGGAAGGTCATGCAGGTGCCGTTCGGCGGCTGGCTGTCGATGACAGGCGCGACCTCGTCGTCACCGGTGCAGACGACAAGACCGCGCGCCTGTGGACGCTGTCGACCGGCAAGCTGCAGCGCGTGCTGCGCCCGCCGGTCGGGCACGCCGATGCCGGTCGGGTGTACGGCGTGGCGCTGCATCCGAAGCGACCGTGGGTCGCGATCGGCGGAAACCGCTTCGGTTCAGAAACAGCGCCGACCGGCACAGGCCACTTCATCCTGGTGTACGACAGCCGCTCCGGAGAGCCGATCCGGCGCATCGACACACCCGCTGCAGACGTCAAGCGCCTGGTGTGGAGCCCCGACGGCAGTCTGCTCGTCGCGGGCTTCGCAGGACGCGGCGGCCTGCGGGCCTTCGATACCGAGGGTAAGCAGGTCTTCGTCGACGAATTCGGCGACAGCGTCTATGGCGTGGCCGTGGCGCCCGGGCTCATGGCCGCCGCAAGCCTGGATGGCTCGCTGCGCGTCTACACCCAGTCATACGACGGCAAGGGTCAGCACTACGCTGCAAAGACCCGCCGCGACCTGCCCGCCCAGCCGGCTTCGCTCGCCTTCTCGCCCTCGGGAACCTTGCTTGCCATCGGCTATGTGCTGCCCGGCAAGGGGCCGGATGTCGTGGACTGGGCCAACGGCCGGATCACGGCGGGACCGACACCCACCCGACTCGGACGCGACACCTTGCTGAGCGTGGCGTGGTCACCCGATGGCCGATTCGTCTACGCGGCCGGTTCCTATCCGTTCGAACGGCGCAATGCACGGCTGGTGGTCTTCGAACCCGGTGACCGTACAGGCGCCGAGATCGAGACCGGCGCACCCTCGACCATCACCGACCTGCTGACACTGCCCGGAGGGCGCCTGGCCTTCGCCAGCGCCAATGGATCCTGGGGAACGCTCGACATCGGCGCAGGTCGCGGAACCCTGACTCCGCCCGAGCTGCCCGACCTGGACGGTGCGCGTAACCTGCTCGCCAGCGAGGAGGGTTCGACCCTCAGCTGGGCTCTTGACGGCGGCCGCGATCGCGTGACCTTCGATCTCGCGACACGTCTGATTCGCAGCGGCGATGCTGGCCCCGGGCTGAACCCGCCGCTGCTGCGGCGCTCGATGCTGGACGCGCCCTCCGACTGGGAGAACCACCGCAATCCGCAGGTCAACGGGGTGCGCATTCCCATGGCAGCGGACGAGATGTCTCGCGCGACCGCCCTGTTCGCGACGGGCGGGGACGCCTTGCTCGGCACCAGCCAAGCGCTGTACCGGCTGGGTCCCGGCGGGACACCGGTGTGGCGCAAGGCCATGCACACCGAAGTGCGTGCGGTCAACATCAGCCGCGGCGGCAAGCTCATCTGCGTGGCGATGCTGGACGGCACGGTGCGCCTGCTGCGGGCGACCGACGGCGAGGAACTGCTGACCGTGCTGATGCTGCGCGACCGCCGATGGATCGTCTGGTCGCCGGACGGGTACTACGACGCGTCAGTGGGCGCCGATCGGCTGGTCGGCTGGGTCTTCAACCGTCAGAGCGGTACGGCGGCCGACTATTTTCCCGCCGCTCGTCTGCGCGAGCGCTTTCATCGGCCTCGCTACATCGACCTGCTGTTGCAGACGCTGGATCGTCAGCTGGCTGCCCGGGAGCAGGAACGAGAGATCGCCGCCGACGGCACGACTGCTGCGCCCCTTGCAGCCCCAGTCCGGGTGGCGCAGATGCCGCCGACGCTGCGCTCGCCGGTCCGCTCGATCGACCTGCCCGATGCCCCGGCCGAAACCGAGGTCGAGGTCCAGATCGCCCTGGTGGTACGAGCACAGGCGGACAGTGGTCCGATCCGGTACGAGGCACGCGTCGATGGACGCAGGGAGAACGTCGTTGCCGTGGAAGCCGCTCGCGGACCAGATGGCGACCGTTCGGTGCAACTGCGGCTTCACGTACCGGCATCGGCCACCGCGCTGTACCTTGCCGCGCGCGATGGGAACGGCTACTCGGAACGTCTCGACCTGGAGCTGCGGCCAGGTCGAACCGTCGAAACGAAGGCTGCAGCGCCTGCGCTGGCGGCCGAGCCGTCGCCCATCGCACTCTCCCCCTCCGAGGCAACGCCCCTTTGCGGCGACAACCCCACCGCGGCATCACGCGCGCCCAACTCAGCGGGCCTGAAGCGGCTGTTCGTGCTGGCCATCGGCGCCGGCCGGGCAAGGAATCGGGAGCCCTTGCAATTCGCGTCCAAGGACGCGACCGACTTCGTTTCGGTCATTCGGCTGCAGGAAGGACGGCTGTACGAAAACGTGATCGCAGGTTGCCTGCTGGATGCTCATGCCACCGCCAGCAACGTGCGATCGGCGCTGGCCTGGCTGGCGCATGCCGGCACCAAACACGACAACTTCATCGTATTCCTGGCGGGACACGGGCAGACACGCAGCGACGGCAGCTACCTGTTCACCACGGCCGATGGCGGCGACGGCGGTCCGGCGCTCGATGACACGGCATTGCGCGAGGCACTCAACCAGTTGCCCGGGCACGTGGTGCTGTTCGTTGACACCTGCCGTGCCTCCAGAGTCCTGGGCCCCGCGGGCCGCTATGACAGCGGCTTCGTCCGGTTCATCGAACAGGTCGGCGAACGCAGCCTGGCTGTCTTCGCGGCGTCCTCCGGCGCGCCCCCTGCGCAGGAGAACACGGCCTTGGGAAACGGCGCCTTCACGTCCGCCATCCTGACCGGCCTGCGCGGTGCAGCGGACCTGTTGAACGAGCGCAGCATCACCTACAAGGGTTTCGACTTGTACATGAGCCGCAAGGTCCCCGCGCTCACCGGCAAAACCCAGACACCGGTATCTCGTCTCCCACCGTTCATGCCGGACAACGTTCTGGCGAAGCTATGAGGGATGCCGCTTGAACATTCCGCACAGCCCATCGTCGCGCTACGCAGCCCTGCTGGCCGTATTTGCAGCATTCGCATTGGCGGTCGCGGTCTACGCACTGGATCGTCCGCGCGGCAGTGCACCGCTGCTGCCCGCGATGCTGCGCATCGCGGACGGATCCGCATCGCACCTGGGGGTGCTCGGCGGCAGCCTGCCGAGCCTCGCGCATGCTTTCGCGACCAGCCTGCTGACCTGCCTGCTGCTGCCTGCGAGTCGCACGATGCACATCGCCGCGTGTGGCGCATGGGCGATCATCGACTCCGCTTTTGAAGTTCTTCAGCACCCGATGGTATGGCCGCCGGCCGTCGTGCTTCTGAATCAGACGCACGCGAGCTGGCTGCTGCCCAACCGTGTCGCCGCCTACCTCGTACGCGGCACCTTCGATCCCTGCGACCTCGCGGCCTGCTGGATCGGTGCGCTCGCGGCGCTCGCCTTCGCCTTCGCAAGGCTTCGCCCCCCTCCTGTCACCCGGACTCCGCCATGACTGCACTCACCTCGATCGCGGCACGCGGCGTGGCCATCGCCGCCCTCTTCGTCCTCGGCATCGCGTCGATCATCGGCTCGGGCGGTGGCGGGGGCGGCAACGACACAGTGCCCTTGAGCATCGTGTCGCAGCCGGTCGACCAGAGCGTGCTCGACGGCACGACGGCCAGCTTCGGCGTGATCGCGAACAGCGCCCAGCGCTACCAGTGGCAGCGTCTCGAAGGCGGATCGTGGGTCGACATCGCCGGAGCCACCTCGTCCGCCTACACCTTCGGCGCCAACCTGGCGCAGAACAACCTGCAGCTGCGTGTGGTGGTGTCGGACGCCAGCTCGTCCATCACGAGCAGGCCGGTCACCCTGACGGTGACGACCTCCGTCGTGCCCGCGAGCATCACCGTCGAGCCGGCCAACGTCACCGCCAACGCGGGGCTGGACGCCGTCTTCACGGTGGCCGCCGCCGGCACGTCGCCGTCGTACCGCTGGGAGTCGAGCCCCGATGGAACCCATTGGAGCGACGTGCCCAACGGCAATGCATACACGCTGATCCTCTCGCCGGCACTTGAATCGGACAACGGCAAGTCGTTCCGCGTCACCGTGAGCAACGCCGGAGGCAGCGTCGTCAGCCGCGCCGTCACGCTGTCGGTCGCGGTCGAGTTCATCGTGGTCAGCGGCGGCGATGCGTGCGGCGGCAACTGCGGTGGCGACAGCGGCGACGGCAGCGGGGTCGGCGCCGGAGACGGGGGCTCCGGCTCGGCAGGCCCCGGCTTGTCGGCGATGCGCAATGCGCGTGCCACCGTCTACAAGCCGGACGGTCAGTTGCTGGGCAGCGCGGAACTCAGCGAGGACTTCCTGGTGTCGCTCTACCCCCGCGCATACACGGGTCCGTTCATCGTCGAGTTCGGGGACGACGGCAGCGGCAACGGCATGTACTTCGACGAAGCCAAACGCTCCTGGCTGGCGCTGCAGGGCCAGAAGCTGCATGTGATGGTTCCGCAGCTGACGCACCACATCAGCGCCAACCCGATGACCGAAGCCGCCTACCAGTGGGCGCTGCGACAGTTCGGATCGCAGGMCGCGCTCACACAGGTGGCCATGCAGCAGGCCAACACGTTGATGCTGGCGCAATTGAACGCCAAGCTGCCGAGCGCCTACCAGACCACCGACGTCAGCAACTTCATGATTCCGCTGTCCAGCACGTCAGGACGCGGCGCCCTCACCAACACCTGGGCCGGCCGCTACGGCGCCGTGATGGCCGCGCTGCCGATCGCAGGAACGCTGTTCGACTCGTCACTGGCATCGCCGGCGCTGTCCTTCGCGCGGCAGTTGACGGAGGACATCAAGGACGATGGCGGCTTCAACGCATCGGCGGCGGTGGCGCAAGCGGCGTATGACAGCGGCGTCGCGAACGCGCTGAGTGCCGGCATCTGCACCGCCGTGTCCATCTGGGGGTCGCCGTCCCTGCCGTCCCAGCTGAGCACGCAGTCTGCCGGCGCCGCCAAGGCCGGGCAATTGACCCTGCTCGCCGGCAGCGCCGGAGGCAGCGGCAACTGCGACGGCTGGGCCTCCAACGCCAGGTTCGACAACCCGTGGCGGGTGGCGGTCGACGGTGATGGAAACATCTACGTGGCGGACAACCACAACCACACCATCCGCAAGATCTCGCCAGAAGGAGCGGTGCAAACGCTGGCCGGCTCGCCCGGCAAATCCGGCACCGCCGACGGCCTCGGCCTGGCTGCACGGTTCTACGCGCCGCAAGGCATCGCTGCCGATGCGATCGGAAACGTGTTCGTGACCGACGGCAGCAGCACGATCCGCAAGATCACGCGCGACGGGCTGGTCAGCACGCTCGCAGGATCACCAGGAGCGCTCGGCAACGCCGATGGCGTCGGAGCAGGCGCCCGATTCAGCGGCCCTGCCGACCTCGCGTTGGACACCCATGGCAACGTGTACGTGGCCGACAGCTTGAACAACGCGATCCGAAAGGTGACGCCGCAAGGCGTGGTGACGACACTGGCGATCAGCTCCTGCGGGTCGAACAGCCTGTCGAATCCTTCTGGCATCGCGGTTGACAGCGCCGACAACCTGTACATCTCGAACCTCGGCGGCTACGAGGTTTGCAAGGTGAACCCGGACGGCACTTCGACGTTCTTCGCCGACGGGCAAGGCAGCAGCGACGGCAGTTTCCAGGAACCACGCGGTCTGGCCGTCGACAAGGACGGCAACGTCTACCTCGCCGATGCCTTCAACGAGATCATTCGAAAGATCACACCCCAGGGCGACGTCAGCACGCTGGCCGGCAGGCTGGTCACGCGTGGAAGCGCGGACGGCTTCGGGACGGACGCGCGGTTTCGCCGGCCCAACGGYGTAGCGGTCGACTCGCACTACAACGTGTATGTCGCCGACGAAGAGAATCACACGATACGGAAGATCTCATCGGACGGCGAAGTGAGCACGCTCGCCGGACTTGCATCCAACTTCGGCTACGCGGACGGGACCGGTGGCAA
>NZ_JBFUFP010000155.1:0-8235 GCF_056403375.1 Rhizobacter sp. P2_H2 | reverse complement strand
GGCCTCGGCGTTCAGCCCGGGGCTGTTGGCCGAGCGCAGGTAGAACCAGTTGATCGCGGTGCGGTGCTTGCGCGCCGCGAAGGCGATGCGCTCCTGCGTCGCCTCATCGAGCCGGTCGCCGCCGTCGGACACCAGCATCACGATGCGCGAGCCGGTGTAGGGCCGCTCGTCGAAGAACGACAGCGCGTCCAGCAGCGCGAGGCCGATGTTGGTCTCCGACAGGCCGCGCCCGATCTCGCCGGCCGCGATGGCCGCTTGCACCACGTCGTTCTTCTGCGTGAACTCGAGCACCCGCATCGGCAGCGTGCTGAACACCACCAGCCCGAAGCGGTCGTCGGGCCGGCCGGTCACGAAGGCCGACAGCAGCCGGCGCGCGACCTTGCCCTTCGCATCGCGCGAGCGCCCCGGCGACAGGCTCATGTAGTAGTCGAGCGCCTCGGGGCCGGTGCCGCGCGGCTTGGCCGCGCCGGCGGCGAGGCGGGCGCCGGCGAAGCCCTCGTCCATGCTGCGGCTGCGATCGAGCACGACCACGATCTCGGCGCCCTGGCCGACCCGTTCCACCGTGTACTCGGGCCGGTAGGCGCCGGCCATCGCCAGCACCAGCAGCGCGAGCGCGAGCACGGCCGCGCCCTTCAGCACGCGCTGCAGGGCATCGGAGGCGCGGTCGCGCGGCAGCAGCGCGACCCAGGCGTTGCGCACCGGCTGCGCGGCACGCGCCCACCACGGCAGCAGCGCCAGCGGCAGCAGGCCCAGCAGCCACGGGTGGTCGAAGTGGATCACGCGGCACCTCGCTCGGCATCGCGGCACTTGCGGCAGAACTCGAGCAGCCAGCGGCTGTCGTTCGCGGCCGCCGGGCTGTCGGCGAAGAACTCGCGCCGCGACTGCTGGAAGAACGCGAGCAGCTCGGCGCGTAGCGCGGCATAGCGCGGCTGCGCGGCGACGAAGCGGTCGACGCCGTGCTCGAACACCACTTCGCCGGCCGTCCGGTTCAGCGCCTCGTGCACGCGATGGAACGCGGCCCGCCGCTCGGGCGCCGGCGCGTCGGCCGGCAGGTGGCTGAGCTGTCGCCACGCACTCGCGAACGGCCGCCGGCGCCGCGACCACCCCGGCAGGATGAGGTAGATCTGCGCGAGGTACGCGAGGCATAGCAGCAGCACCGCGCCGCAGGCCAGCAGTCGGCGCTGCGCCGGGCCGGTGTCGAGCAGCGGCGGCGGCAGGTCGGGGCGCAGTTCCCCCAGGCCCTGGCGCGGCGAGGCCTCGACGGGCACCAGCGGCGACACCGTCACCGGCCAGGCGTCGACGCGCAGCGCCTGGTCGCGCCCGTCGCCCTGGAAGCCGAGCGAGAACGGCGCGATCTCCAGCGTGCGGACCTCGGGCGGCGCGATGAACACCTGGTACCGCAGCTGCAGCACGAGGCGGGTGCCGCCGGCTTCGGACGTGCTGCGGCGCGACACCGCCTGCAGCTCGATCGCCTTGCCGCGCACGCCCGGCCGCGGCAGCGTGGCCTCGTCGAGCACGAAGCCTGCGGGGATGTGGACGATGAGCTCGCGCTCGACCAGGTCGCCCACGTGGTAGCCGAAGGCGCGCGGCTCGACGGTGCTGGCGCGCAGCGTGCCGGCGGCCGGCGCGACGCCGCTGCACGCGATCAAGGCCAATGCGACCAGACTGTCACGCATGGAAGTGCCGCGTCACCGCGTCGGCATCGAAGGCACCCTCGATGAACAGCGGGTTCAGCCGCTGCGCGCGGAACGCCTGCAGCAGTGCCTCGCGCCGCTGCGCCTGGTGCCGCTGCCATTGCTCGCGCAGCGCGGGCCGCCACCACACCAGGCGCTGGCGGCCGCTCTCGGGGTCGAGCACCTGGGCCAGGCCGCGCGGGGCGGCCAGGCTGAACTCCTGCGGGTCCCACAGCAGCACCGGCACCAGGTCGTGGTGCGCCAGGCTGGCCAGCACGGCGCGGACTTCGTCGACCGGCCAATGGAAATCCGACAGCAGGAAGACCAGCGACCGGCGCTGCGGCAGGTGGCGATGGGCCTCGCGCAGGCCGTGCGCCGAGCGGCCGCCGGGCTGCAGGCTGCGCAGCGTGCGCGTCAGCTCGCCGGCGGCGGCGCGCGAGCGGCTGGGGGGCAGCAGCAGGTCGCTGCGCACCTGCTCGTCGCAGGCGACGAAACCGAAGCTGTCGCCGGTGCGCCAGGCCGACCACGCGAGGCTGTCGACGAAATCGGCCAGCACGCCGAGCCGGCGCTGCGCGCCTTCGAAACCCATCGAGGCCGACAGGTCGGCGACCACCGCGACCGGGATCGACTTGCGCTGGCTGTAGACGCGCACCGACCACTGGCCGAACGGGTCGCGCAGGCTCGCATGCAGGTCGAGCCGGCGCGGGTCGGGCGCGTCGAGCAGCGAGGCATGGCCGCGGAACTCGAAGCCGCTGTCGCCGCGGCGGCTGCGGTGGTGGCCGGGGAAATGGCCGAGCGCCGCGCTGCCGATGCGGTAGTGGATCTCGGGGGTGGGCTGCGCCATGACTAAGGCGCCGCCACGCTCGCGAGGATGCCGCTCATCAGCGGCCCGGAGATCTCCTGCCGCCGCATCTCGTACACCGGCTGGTAGCACAGCCGGTGCGCGATGGTCTCGACGAACACCGCCTGCACGTCCTCCGGCGTCACGAAATGGCGGCCGTCCAGCCAGGCCGCCACGCGCGCCGCGCGCAGCAGGTAGCTCATGCCGCGCGGGCTGGCGCCGGCCAGCATCAGCTGCGCGGTGTCCAGCCCGGAGACCTTCACGCCGTACTCCACCGGCACCGCGGTGGCGCGCCACAGCCCGAGCGCATAGTCCTGCAGCGCCTGCGAGGCCTGCACGCTGCGCTGGATCGCCTCGGCCACCTCGTTCAGCGCCTGGTGGTTCAGCATCGCCGCCGGCAGCTCCTCCAGCAGCCGGTCGGTGTCGTGGTAGCGCGGGTTGAACATCAGCTCGCGGCGGTAGTCATCGCTTGCCGGCGCATCGATGGTCACCTCCATCATGAAGCGGTCGCGCGCGGCCGACGAGATCTCGAAGGTCTCCTCGCGCTCGACACGGTTGCGGTCGGCGAACACCACCAGGTGGGGGAAGCGGAACTCGCGGTTGAAGGCCGACACGCTGCGCTCGGCCATCACGCGCAGCAGCAGCGAATGCACCTGGGGGCGCGCGCGGTTGATCTCGTTGAAGAAGAAGATCGCCAGGTCTTCGCCATGCCGGATCAGCGGCCCCGGCTCGACCGCCGGCCGGCCCTCGGCGCTGATGTAGGTGTAGTACACGAGGTCGTTGGGCATCAGGTCGATGGTGCCCTCGGTGCGCGCGAAATCGCCGCCCAGCACCTGCGCGAAGGCGCGCAGCAGGGTGGTCTTGCCGACGCCCACGTCGCCCTGCAGCAGCACGTGGCCGCGCGCGAACACCGCCATGTTGACGAGCCGGATCACCCGCGCCTGACCGATCACCGCCTTGCCCACCTCGGCCTCGACGGCCAGCGCGCGTTCGCGCCAGTCGCTCAGCAGCGCGTCGTTTCGGTCCATGCGGTGCGTCTCCATGTGGTTCGACGCAACTCGGGTGGCGCGCCGGCCGCGGGACAGTCTGCGTCAGCCATGGGACGGCCGGACAGGGTGGCCTGCGCACCGGGGCTTCTTGGCAAGAGGCATGCCCGCAATCCCCCTGGCATCGATTCATGAAAATCGCCAGTTCGCATTCATGATCACCCGACTGGAGCGATCGCGGTTCGCAGGCCACCATGCAGGACGGGACCCAGAGGCCCCCGCAGTTGCCGACCGGCGCTGTGAGTCCATCGACAAGGAGATCTCTTCATGACCTGGCAAACACCGACCGCCACCGATTTCCGCTTCGGCTTCGAAATCACGATGTACGTCGCGGCCCGCTGATCGCGGCGTTTCGTCATCCTCGCCGGCACGCCGGGTTCGCCCGGGGTGCCGGCCCCAATACCTTCAGCATGCGCATCACAGTCCTGGGCTCGGCCGCCGGCGGCGGCTTTCCGCAGTGGAACTGCAACTGCGCCAACTGCGCCGGTGTGCGCTCGGGCTGCGTGCGCGCGAAGCCGCGCACGCAGTCGTCGATCTTCGTGCGGCCCGACGATGCGATCGACGGCGTGCTGTTCAACGCCTCGCCCGACATCCTCGAGCAGATCCGCAGCCACCCTGCGCTGCAGCCCGCGCGCGCGCTGCGCGACACCGCGATCGCCGGCGTCGTGCTGATGGACGGGCAGATCGACCACGCGACCGGGCTCTTCATGCTGCGTGAGCGCAGCTCGCCGTTGCCGCTGTGGTGCACCGACCCGGTCGACGAGGACCTGACCCATGGCAACCCGGTGCTGCGCGTGCTGTCGCACTTCTGCGGCGTGCAGCGGGAGCGCATCGGGCTTGACGGCGCGCCGTTCAGCGTACCCGGCGTGGCAGGCCTCGCCTTCAAGGCGCTGCCGCTGAGCAGCAAGGCTGCACCGTACTCGCCGCACCGCGAAGCGCCGGTGCCGGGCGACAACATCGGCATGACGTTGATCGACACGGCCCGTCGCAAGACGGTGTTCTACGCGCCTGGTCTCGGCGAGATCACGCCGCCGGTGTTCGACGCGATGGCGAGCGCCGACGCGGTGATGGTCGACGGCACCTTCTGGACCGACGACGAGATGAAGACGCTCGGGCTCAGCAAGAAGTCGGCGCGCGACATCGGCCACCTGCCGCAGTCGGGTGCGGGCGGCATGGTCGAGTGGCTGGGCCGCCTGCCGGCGCGCACGCGGCGCCTGCTGATCCACATCAACAACACCAATCCGATCCTCGACGAGGACTCGCCCCAGCGTGCCGAATTGCAGCGCGCCGGCATCGAGGTCTGCGAGGACGGGATGACGATCGAGGTCTAGAGAGCCATGACGATGCGCGCAGACATCTTCAAGGAAGGCCGCCACCCCGCCGAGGCCGGTCCGCCGGCCTGGAGCCGCGACGAGTTCGAAGCGCAATTGCGCGAACGCGGCAAGTCGTACCACATCCACCATCCGTTCAACGTGATGCTGAACACCGGCAAGGCGACGCCCGAGCAGGTGCGCGGCTGGGTGGCGAACCGCTTCTACTACCAGATCGCGATCCCGATCAAGGACGCTGCCGTGCTGTCGAACTGCCCGGACGCCGCGGTGCGCCGCGGCTGGGTGCAGCGCATCCTCGACCACGACGGCTTCGAGCTCGGTGGCGTGAAGGATGCCGGCGGCATCGAGGCCTGGCTGCGGCTTGCGCAGGCCGTGGGCCTGACACGCGAGGAGGTGCAGGACCTGCGCCACGTGGTGCCGGCGGTGCGCTTCGCGGTCGATGCGTACGTGGACTTCGCGCGCCGCGCGCCGTGGCAGGAGGCAGTGTGCTCGTCGCTGACCGAACTGTTCGCGCCCGAGATCCACAAGCAGCGGCTGGCGACCTGGCCGGAACACTATGGCTGGATCGAAGCCGAGGGGCTGAGCTACTTTCGCAACCGCCTGAGCCAGGCGCGGCGCGACGTGGAGCAGGGGCTCTCGATCACGCTGGACCACTTCGCGACGCGGCCGCTGCAGGAGCGTGCGCTGGAGGTGCTGCAGTTCAAGCTCGACATCCTGTGGGCGATGAACGATGCGATGGCCGTTCGATACGGTGTCACGTCATGAGTGCCTTGTCGACGGCGACCCAACCGCGCGTCGGTCCCGGCTTCCGGCTGCAATGGGAGCCGGTGCAGGACTGCCACGTGCTGCTCTACCCCGAGGGCATGGTCAAGCTCAACGGCAGCGCCGGCGAGATCATGAAGCGCTGCGACGGCCAGCGCAGCGTCGCCGCGATCGTCGAAGACCTGGAGACGGCGTTCTCGGCCAAGGGCCTCGAGCCCGATGTGCTGGCCTTCGTCGAGATGGCCGCGAAGCAGCGCTGGCTGGCCTGGGACTGAGCGATGAGCGCCGTGCCGTCATCCCGACCCGGACCGCCGCTGTGGCTGCTCGCCGAGCTGACCTACCGCTGCCCGCTGCACTGCGTGTTCTGCTACAACCCGGTCGACTTCGCGCGCCAGGAAGACGAACTCGACACCGAGGGCTGGCTGCGCGTGCTGCGCGAGGGCCGTGAACTCGGCGCGGTGCAGTGCGGCCTGTCGGGCGGCGAGCCGCTGCTGCGCGACGACCTGGAGGTGATCGTCGCCGAGGCGCACCGCCTGGGCTACTACACGAATCTGCTGACCTCGGGCGTCGGCCTCACCGAGGCGCGCGCCGCAGCGCTGAAGGAAGCGGGCCTCGACCACGTGCAGCTGTCGTTCCAGGACTCGACGCGCGAGATGAACGATTTCCTGTCGCACACCAAGACCTTCGGCCTGAAGAACAAGGTGGCGCAGATCATCAAGGCCAACGGCTGGCCGATGGTGATGAACGTGGTGATCCATCGGCTGAACATCGACCACATCGACCGCATCATCGGCATGGCGGCCGAGCTGGGGGCCGAGTACCTGGAGCTGGCCAACACGCAGTACTACTCGTGGGCCTTCCTGAACCGCGACCAGCTGCTGCCGACGCACGAACAGCTGCGCCACGCCGAACGCGTCACCGACGAATGGCGCGTGCGCCTGGGCGACCGGATGCGGCTCTTCTTCGTCGCGCCCGACTACCACGAGGGCAAGGCGAAGAAGTGCGTCAACGGCTGGGGCAGCATGTTCCTGACCGTCGCGCCCGACGGCACCGCGTTGCCGTGCCACACCGCGAAGATGCTGCCCGGCCTGGCGTTCCCGAACGTGCGCGAGCACAGCATTCGCGACATCTGGTTCGACTCCGAGGGCTTCAACCGCTACCGCGGCACCGGCTGGATGAAGGAACCGTGCGCGAGCTGCGACCAGCGCGAGGTCGACCTCGGCGGTTGCCGCTGCCAGGCGTACATGCTGGCGCATGACGCGGCTGCCGCCGACCCGGTGTGCAGCAAGAGCCCGCAGCACCACCTGGTGCAGGCGGCGGTCGAACGCGCCGCCACGATCAACGTGAAGACCGTGACGGAACACCCTCTCGTGTTCCGCGACCCGGTCAACTCGCGGCGACTCAGCCCCAAGCCTGCGTGAGCAGGCGCTACCGGGTCTCTGCCAAGGTCTTCAGGTTCGCCAGCCCGCTCTGGTAGACCCCGGTGATGGCCTTCACGGCGGCATCGTCGTTGCGGTCCGGCGGCGGGTCGTTCTGCGGGTAGCCGCGGTAGAAGGCGCCACGCCATTCGACGATCGACTGCTTGCCGCTCGCGGTGACGATGATCGTCGAGGTGTAGTTCGTCACCGGCAGCGCGCCGCCGTCCTTCGCGCGGTAGCTGTACTTCATCGCCGCGTCGTCGTAGCCCTCCAGCGTCTCGATCAGCTCGCCGCCGCCCTTGACCTTCAGCGAGCGCACCGAGCCGACCTCGTTGCCCTGCGACGCCGGGCTCTCGGCGATGGCCGGGTGCCAGTCCTTCAGCGCATCGAAGTTCCGGATGCGGGCCCACACCGCGGCCGCGGGCGCATCGATGGTGATCTTCTCGACCACCTTCTGGCGCGTCGGGCCGTGGCCCTCGCCGGTCAGGGGCATGACGCCGAGCATCGCGGTCGCGGCGAGTGGCGCGAGCCAGCCGCCAGGCAGTTTCATGGGCATGACATCCTCCTTGCGTGGGGTCAGGGTTCGGGGGCGCCGATGAAGGCGCCGAAGCCGCGGCTGTTGCGGCCGGTGGCGATCTGCCGCAACGCCTGCCCGCTGGCGGCGTCGAGCACGCTGACGTTGTCGTCCATCCAGTTCACGACGTAGACCCGGTCGCCGTGCGCCGCCACGCCCTCGGGGTAGCCGAAGCCGCCCAGCGTGCGCAGCGGCTTCAGCGATGCGGCGTCGATCACGCTGACGCTGTCGTCGTGCTGGTTGGTCACGTACAGCAGCGCGCCGCCCAGCGCGAGCGCGGCGCCGTAGGGCGCCTTGCCGGTCGCGATGGTCGCGATCACGCGCGGCGCGTGGCGGTCGCGCACGTCGATCACCGACACGTCGTCGCTCTGCACGTTGAGCGCATACAGCCGCTCGCGCGCCGCATCGAACAGCAGCGCGAACGGGTGGCTGCCGACCTTCACGCGCGCCAGCACGCGGCGCTCGCGCACGCCGACCACGGCGACGCTGTCGTCGTCGCGCTCGGCCACGAACACGGTGTCGTTGTCGGCGTGCGCCGCGACGCCGGCCGGCGCCCGGCCGACCTCGATGCGGGCGAGCGGCGCCCGCTG
>NZ_JBFUFP010000154.1:0-8252 GCF_056403375.1 Rhizobacter sp. P2_H2 | reverse complement strand
GCCCCATCGAGACCGATGCCGTCATCGTGGGCGCCGGCCCCGTCGGCCTGTTCCAGGTCTTCGAACTCGGCCTGCTCGAGATCAAGGCCCACATCATCGACTCGCTCGCCTACCCGGGCGGCCAGTGCATCGAGCTGTACCCCGACAAGCCGATCTACGACATCCCGGCCGTGCCGGTGTGCACCGGCAAGGAGCTGACCGACAACCTGCTGAAGCAGATCGAGCCGTTCGGCGCCACCTTCCACCTCGGCCAGGAAGTGACCGTGGTGCAGAAACAGGAAGACGGCCGCTTCTACGTCGAGACGACCAAGGGCACGCGCTTCCTGACGAAGACGATCTTCATCGCCGGCGGCGTGGGCTCGTTCCAGCCGCGCCTGCTGAAGGTCGACGGGCTCGACAAGTTCGACGACACGCAGCTGTTCTACCGCGTGAAGAACCCGGCGCAGTTCGCCGGCAAGAACCTGGTGATCGTCGGCGGCGGCGATTCGGCGCTCGACTGGACGCTGAACTTCGTGCAGGACGGCCCGAACAAGGCCGAGAGCGTGATCCTGCTGCACCGCCGCGACGGCTTCAAGGCGGCGCCGGCGAGCGTGGCCAAGATGAAGGAGCTGTGCGATGCCTACGAGATGCAGTTCATCGTCGGCCAGGTGACCGGCTACGAGGAACGCGACGGCCAGCTGACCAGCGTCAAGGTGACCGGCGGCGACGGCGTCACGCGCGTGGTGCCCCTCGACGTGCTGCTGGTGTTCTTCGGCCTGAGCCCCAAGCTCGGCCCGATCGCCGAATGGGGCCTGAACCTCGAGCGCAAGCAGATCGTCGTCGACACCGAGAAGTTCGAGACCAGCACGCCGGGCATCTTCGCGGTGGGCGACGTCAACACCTACCCGGGCAAGAAGAAGCTGATCCTGTCGGGCTTCCACGAAGCGGCGCTCGCGGCCTTCGCGGCGGCGCCGTACGTCTTCCCCGACAAGCGCATCCACCTGCAGTACACGACCACCAGCCCGAAGCTGCACAAGGTGCTGGGCGTCGAGACGCCGACCTTCGACTGATTTCTCCGACCGTCGGGTTGATCCCGGTCTGATCATTCGGCCTCGCCCCCGCCAGGGAGCGAGGCCGAATCGCTTCTTCAGTCGCAGCTGTAGCGGAACGACCCGTCGAGGTCGAGCGGCAGCACCAGCGTGCGGATGCCGGCTGCCTTCGACGCGGCGCACAGCTTGTCGCGCGCACCGCTGGTGTTGTTCACGTAGTTGCTCTTGTACTCGGCGTTGAACACCGGCTTGCCCTTGCCGGTGAAGGCCGAGTAGCCGCCGCACTCCGAATACTCGTTGCACTGCTCGTTGACCGCGAAGTCGAACGACGGTTCGAGCGCCGCGAGCTGGTCCACGTCGTTCTTCAGCCCGATGGCCAGGCCGCGCAGGTGGGCCGCGGTGGCCAGGTAGCGGTTGTAGTCGAGCTGGTCCTGTGCGGTCAGCGGGAAGCCACTCGAGTTGGTGTAGCCGTCGACGTTGTCGGGCTCGACGCCATCGCACCCCTTGGACTGCGCCAGGTCGAGGCGCGCGGCCATCACCGCGCGCACGTTGGCCGAGCGGATGTCCAGCCACTTCTCGCCGGCCCAGCCGTCGAGCGCCTTGCCCTTGTCGGCGGTGGCGAACTTCGAATAGTCGGGGCGCCAGTCCTCGGAGCTGCCGGCCGAGAAGTAGCAGACCACCTTGCGGCCCGCGGCCTTCAGCTGCGAGATCGTCACCGCGCTGGCGTCGACCAGGTCGATGTCGTAGACGGTCGCGTTGTACGAGGTGTTCAGCGTGCCGGTGAGCTGCCATTGCCACGTGGCTCCGGCGGCGGGCTTCCACCAGGTGCCGGGGGTCGGTGCAGGTGCAGGTGCGGGTGCGGGTGCGGGTGCCGGAGCAGGCGCTGGGGCCGGGGCAGGCGCTGGGGCCGGTACAGGTGCAGGTGCAGGTGCAGGCGTCGGAGCGGGCGCAGGCGCGGGAGCCGGAGCGGGGGTGGGCGCCGGTGCGGGTGCCGGTGCCGGCGTGCTGTCCAGCGGCAAGCGGAACGCCTGCTGCGCGTTGGTCGTCGCGCAGGTCGTCAGCGAGAACTCGGTGACGCCCACGCGCGTCGGCGCGGTCAGGCACAGCTTGCCGTCGTAGGTGGCGACTTGCGCGAGGCTGGTGCCCAGCGCGGCCAGGCGGAACTGCTGCGCCTTGCGGCCGTTGCAGTTGTCGAGGTCGACGAACGCGCCCGACTTGCTGCCGCGGGCCGTCACGCACAGGCCGGACGACGGGTTCTTGATCAGCACCAGGTTGCTCGCGCTGTCCGACGACACCGGCATGAACTGGAAGGCCTGCGCCGTGCCGGCATTGCAGGCGGCCAGCCGGATGTCCCAGCTGGAGGTCACCGTCTCGGTGCAGGCACCGAGCTTGTCGGCCACCAGCGTGCTCAGCGTGGTCGTCAGCTTCTTCGACCCGGTGGCCGCGGCCGCCTCGATCGTGCGCTGGCCCTGGGCATCGGCCAGGTCATCGTTGGCCGTATCGGCATCGTTGCCGCCGCAGGCGGCCAGCAGGACGGCGCTGGAGCAAGCCAGGCCGAGCATCATCTTGTTCATCGTCAGGTTCCTTGTTGATCGGTGCGTCGGGAACGCACCTTCCACAGCAGGAAACCAGTAGACCCGACGGACGCTTCGCAAGCCGATGCGAAAGGGCAAGCGATGTGAGCAACGGTCACACGGCGCCGGGGCGCGGCGTGGACAGGTGCGACAGGCAAACCTCGTAGAGCGCACCGACCAGGTCGGTCTGCGTGACCATGCCGACCAGCTTGCGCCGCTCGTCGACGACCGGGATGTGGTGCAGGCCGACATCCGCCATCAGCGGCACCAGCTCGACCGCCGGCGTCGACGCGAACGCGGTCTTCACCGGCGCGGTCATGATCTGTCCCACCACCTCATGGCGGTCGGAGTGCGAGTTCGTGTTGCGCGCGAGGAAGGCGCGCAGCCGCCGGCCGATGTCGCGGCGGTCCTGCAGGTCGACCTGCGCCAGGAAATCCGATCGCGTGACGATCCCGATCACCTGCCGCGCCCGGTTGACCACCGGCAGTGCCTGCACCGCGTGCGCGCGCATCAGGTTCCAGGCCACGTCGAGCTCGGTCGCGAACTCGACGGCGAGCACGTCCTTCGACATCACGTCGGCGCAGCGGGCTTCGCCGAAGCGGCGCTTGAAGGCCTGCATCTCGGTCTGGTGGAACAGCGATTCGAGGTCGTCGATGCCGATGTCGAGCACCTGGTCGTAGTCCTTCAGCGCGGCCTGCAGGTCGGCCGGCGTGAAGCCGAGGCGTTCGGTGGGCGGGCCGTCGGCCGTGCGGTGCGCGTGCTGCGCGTCGGCCTGCTGCGAATGGGGATAGCGGCGCCCCGTCGCGTTGTTGAAGAGCAGCGCCACGCCGAGCAGCAGCAGCGAATTGAGCGCGACCGGCACCAGCACGAAGCCGTAGCCAGCCGCGTGCACGGCCGGGCCGCCGAGCACGGCCGTCAGCGCCACCGCACCGCTCGGCGGATGCAGGCAGCGCAGCGCGAACATCGCACCGATGGCCACGCAGATCGCGAGCGCCGAGGCCAGCGCCGGCTCCTCGATCAAGCGTGCACAGGTCACGCCGATCAGGGCCGAGACGATGTTGCCGCCGAGGATCGACCACGGTTGCGCCAAGGGACTGGCAGGCACCGCAAACAGCAGCACCGCCGAGGCGCCCATCGGCGCGATCAGCGCGATGGCACCGGGCGTGCCCTGCAGCACGAAGGCGCTGAGCAGCCCGGTGGCCGCGATGCCCAGCAGCGCCCCCAGCACCGACCGCAAGCGCTCGCGCCCGCTCACGGCGGCGCGTGCAGGAAGCCAGGCACGCAGCCAGGGATGCAGCAACAGGGAACGCATGAGGCAGTCGGCGGGGTCCGTGCAGATCGGAGTCCCGGATTGTCGGCGAACCCGCCGCGCCGACCGCGTCAGGTCAGGGCCGCCAGGTCAGCGTCGTCTTCGTGTTGATGTCGGTGGCCGAMCCSACGKTSGACGTCGCRTCGACGAASCCSGAGCGGTTGCCCGMGCTSAGGTTSAGSCCSGYRCCGCGGTACTCGACATCGCCMTGCAGGTTCARCGTGCCCGAMGCRCCCTGCCCGCTCTCGAAGAAGCCCAGCGGGTAGAACGTGGTGCGCACCTGGGCCGAGCCCGACACCGTGAAGGCATTGCCGCCGGAGCCGATCACGCTGAGCCCGCCGACCGTGCCGCCGGTGACSGWGCCSTTSSYGATGAYGGCCTGGTCYTCGATGCGCGCSSTGCCGSTSGCGCTGCCGCCCGGCAGGATCGTCGCGTACGGGCCGACGTACACCGTCGAAGGCGTGCTSGTCGGKGCRCAGCCRCCRCCGTTSGCGAACCGCRSSGTKCCSGWCGGGCAGGCATCACGCTGGCCGTTCTGGAARCCCTGCGGCCAGGCGTTCGCCAGCTCGACCATGTACGGGTAGCGCCAGATCGTCTCGTACGCCTGGTCCCACACCACCGTCTTGAACACCGACGGCGTCGCGGTCACCACCAGGAACAGCGGCTCGCCCGCGTTCACCTTGAAGGTCAGGTCGGCATCCAGCCCCTTCTGCAACCCGCTGTAGCGGGCCGACGTGAACTGCGTGTTGGTGGCCACCAGGCCCCAGCGGAAGTCGGCGTCGGAACCCGTCTGGTTGATGCCGCGGAACTTCACCGTCACCGTGGTGGCGCCGTTGGTCGGGTACAGCCGCACGACGTTGTAGCCGAAGCGCTGCGGCGCGCCGTAGAACGGCGACGCGAAGCGGCGGTTGGTCGCCCAGCTGCTGTCCAGCGCCTCCAGCGGCATCAGCCGGTGCATGCGCTCGGCCTTGTCGGTCAGCGTGATGTTGCCGTAGGTGCTGCGGAAGGTGTCGGGCGTGGCCTTGTARTCCCACACCACGTTGTGCATCGCCCAGTCGCCCATGAAGTCGTTGAGCTGCGGCAGCGTCCAGCCGCGCGACTTCTGGATGTTGGTCAGCGGATCGGCGCCGCTGGTCGTCCAGATCTGCGTGACCGCGCCGGGGCCGTACTTGTCCTTCAGGAACTCCATGAACTGCCAGTTGCAGTAGCGGTCGCGCGTCGAGCCCAGGTACAGGTGCGGCGCGTTCGGCAGCATCTCGGAGCAGTGCGCGTTGCCCTGGTATTCGGGCAGCTGGTGCGGCGTGAAGTTCGCGTGGCTCTCGAAGAGCCAGCCGCAGGTGTTCGACTGGTAGCACTCCAGGCCGCCGTTGTTGCCGGCCCAGGATTGCCAGCCGTGCGTGAACTCGTGCGTCAGGCCCCAGTGGTCCTTCAGCGCGCCCGGGGCGATCCACATGCCCAGGTGCAGCCCCCGTTGGTTGTCGACCCAGGCGCCGCCGGTGAGGCCCCAGCCGGAGTGGATGTGGATGGCCGGCTTGATCTTGTCCGTCTTGTTGTAGAACGGCTCGGGCATCAGCAGGTTGGAGTTGAACAGGTTCTCCCAGACGGTGTTCTCGAGCGTGTTGGCCGCGAGGGTCAGGTCGGCATCGGAGAGCGTCTCGTCGGAATAGAACGCGAAGTGGGCCGACTCCTTGACGAGCCTGAAGCCGGACTGCTCGGGGTTCGGGCCGCCGGYGCGCCAGGTGCCGGGCGTGACGGTGGGCTTCGGCGTGGTGCCGGGTGCGGCCCAGGTGGTCAGCGTGCTGCCCTGGTCGACAGCGGAGGGCGCCGGGGCCGGGGCCGGGGCTGGCGCAGGTGCAGGAGCCGGTGCGGGCGCAGGCGCGGGAGCCGGAGCAGGTGTGGGCGCTGGTGCGGGTGCAGGCGCTGGTGCAGGAGCCGGTGCGGGCGCCGGAGCCGGCGCAGCCACCACCGGCCCGATCGCGCAGGCCTTGCGCTTGCCGACGACCGGGTCGCCGAAGGTCGCGTTGCTGCAGGCGATCGTGCCCGACATCGGCTTGACGACCCACTTGCCCTGCGCGCCGTACGACACCTGGCGCGCCTTCGATCCCACGGCACACGTCGCGCGTTCGCTGGCGCAGAACGTGTAGCCGCTCGGCCAGTCGGCCGCGAAGGCCGGTGCGGCAGCCGTGCTGCCCACGATCGCTGCAGCGGCGGCGGCGATCCTCATCCGATTCATCTTCTTCATCGTCATCTCCCTTGCGTTGGAATGCGTGCCATCTGAAAAGTGGCGCGATTCTGGAAGAGGACGACCGACCAGTGATGACCGCGGCGTTCTGGAGATCTGCCCGTCTGTCATCAAACGTAAGGCGAAAAAACAAAAACCCCCGGCTTGCGCCGGGGGTTCGTTTCGCGGAGGAACGTCGCGTTACGGGAAGCTGGTCACCGTCGGCGTGAACGATGCATTGCAGCCGGTCTGCGACCCGGTGTTGTTGATGACGTGCACGATGCCGCCATTGCCGCCCAGGCAGACCGAGATCATGCTGTGGAAGCGCACGCCGTTGTTGGTGGGCACCTCGATCGCACGGTCGAGCAGGATGCCGCCGTTGGTGAACACGCTGTAGATGCCCAGGCCCCAGGCTTCGTGGCTGGTGACGTTGTTCGACACCTTGTACGAGGCCCAGCCGCGGCCGGTCGGGCTGTTCCATGCCGACTGGCTCGGCGGGTCGTACGGGATCTCCGATTGGTAGAAGTACACGCGGCCGCCGTTGCCGTTCCACACCACCTGGTGCTGCTGGAAGTGCTCGACGAACAGGCCGTAGATGGTCACGTCGTTGCCGTTCACCCACAGGCCGTTGGCGGACGGGTTGTCGGTCCAGCTGACGCCGTCGCCATGGTCGGCGCGCCACAGCCAGGTGTGGTCGACGATCGTGTTGTTGGCATTGATGCTCAACGCGATGCCGACACGGCCGGCCGCTGCGCCGCCGATGCGGAAGAACAGGTCATGCAGCGCGATCGGGTTGGCCGCGTGGCTGGCACTGGCGCCGCTCGGGCCGACCTCCATCAGCACGCCCGATTCGGCACGGCCCGCATCGAGGAACAGGCCCGAGATCGTGAGGCCATCGACGTCGGCCGTCTTGATCAGCGGTTGCCCGTTGTCGGAGCGCAGCGTCGCGAAGCCGATGCCCAGGATCACCGTGTTCGGGTTGTTGACCTGCAGCGTCTGCGTCAGCACGTAGGTGCCGGGCGTGAACAGGATATGCTTGCCCGCCGCCAGCTGCGCATTGATGGTGGCCGCGCTGTCGCTCGGCTTCGCGAGGAAGAAGCTGCTGATCGGCAGCGTGGTGCCCGGCGTGGTGGCGCCGTTGCTCCAGGTGATGCCGGCGGTGTTGGTGGCAAGCGTTGGCACGCGCACCGCGTAGCTGCCGTTGGCATCGATGAACAGGTACGGCTTCTCGCGGATCACCGGCGTCTGCGCGATCTTGGTGTAGCGCTGGCCGCCCGTCGGGAAGTTGCCGGCCGGCGCGTTGGGCACGCCGACGAACACCATGTTCCAGTTCGAGCCGCTCCAGCTGCCCCACTGGCTGTTGCGCGAGATCCATTGCTGCTGCGACGCCGAGTTGACGTTGCCGTCGACCAGCACGTCAGAGAACCAGCCGCCGCTCGACCAGCCGTTGTTCTGGTTCAGCTTGATGTTGCCGCGCACGTGCATGCGGCGGAACGGGATCGCCTGCGACACCGCCCACTGCATCGTGTTGTTGCCGATGCCCTGGCTCGGCGTGACCGAGAAGTTCTCGGCACCGCGCCAGAAGTTCTGCGTCGCGTTGTCGCCGCCGAGGAAGGCGTTGGAGCGCAGGTCACCGTTGACGTGCACCTGGTCCGGGTGGCTGCCCAGGCCCAGCACCTGCGTGTAGAAGCCCACCGGAATGCGCAGGTTGTTGTAGGTGCCCGGGGTCAGCAGGATCGCATCGCGGCGCGGGCCGAAGTGGTTCGGTTGCTGCGCGTTGTAGATGCCGTCGATCTGGCCCTGCAGGTTCGGCGTCGACGGGTTGTAGATGTGGACGTTCGGTCCGAAGTCCGGCGGCGTGCCGGTCGGCGGCGGGTTGGTGGGCGGCGGGGTCGTCGTGGTGTCCGACAGCACGAACTGCTCCCAGGCCTGCACCGCAGGGCGGTCGGCGACCAGCAGGCCGCCGCGGTTCAGGTCGGCGCTGACGTAGAGCCCGGTCGTCGCGGAACGGATCGCGACCGTGCCGTTGGCCTGCGTCTCCAGCGTGAACTGCTCCCAGGCGTTGATGGCCTGGCGGTTCGAGATCAGCCGGTTGGTGTTCGGCGCGCCCAGGCCCTGGT
>NZ_JBFUFP010000153.1:0-8324 GCF_056403375.1 Rhizobacter sp. P2_H2 | reverse complement strand
CGCTCGGCCTCTTCCTCGCTCAGCGCGTCGCCGGTGGGCAGGCCGGCGTCTCGCACCGCCTGCATCGACGCGGCTAGGCCGTAGTGGATGAAGGTGTCCATGTGCCGGGCTTCCTTGGCGGGGAAGTACTCCTCCACCTTGAAGCCCTTCACCTCGCCTGCGAAATGACAGGCAAAGGGCGACGCATCGAACTTGGTGATGGTCGCGATGCCGGAACGCCCGGCCACGATGTTGGCCCACCCCTCGGCCACCGTGTTGCCCACGGGACTGATGAGGCCGAGCCCGGTGATGACGACGCGGCGACGGCTCATGCGATGCTGCTCAGTTGGGAACGAAGGCTCAGGCCTTCTGGTGCTTGACGGCGTAGTCGATCGCCAGCTGCACGGTGGTGATCTTCTCGGCTTCCTCGTCGGGGATCTCGATGCCGAACTCGTCTTCGAGGGCCATCACCAGTTCYACGGTGTCGAGCGAATCAGCGCCCAGGTCTGCCACGAAAGCCTTCTCGTTGGACACATCGGCTTCCGGAACGCCCAGTTGTTCCGCGATGATTTTCTTCACACGTGCTTCGATATCGCTCATGACTCCTCCAGGAGGGTTTGCTGAAACAGCCCGAGATTCTAAGGCTTGCAGGGTGTCGACTCTAAGTCAGGTCTACACGCTGCAAACCAGGTTCCGGTCGGGGCCTTCCGGTCTGTGGGGTGACACGTTCGACGCAGTTCGGCGTCGTTGGCGTCAATTCATGAACATGCCGCCATTGACATGCAACTCCGTGCCGGTGATGTAGCCGGCCTGGGCCGACGCCAGGAAGGCCACCGCATGCGCGATGTCGCTGGCCTGGCCGAGCCGGCCCAGCGGGATCTGTGCCAACAGCCCGGCGGTCTGCTGCTCGGAGAGCTCGCTCGTCATGTCGGTCTGGATGAAGCCCGGCGCGACGCAGTTGACGGTGATGCCGCGGCTGCCGAGCTCGCGTGCCAGCGCGCGCGTCATGCCGGCGACGCCGGCCTTCGATGCCGCGTAGTTGGCCTGGCCGGCGTTGCCGCTCGAGCCGACGACCGACGTGATGTTGATGATGCGGCCGAAACGCTGCTTCATCATCGGGCGGATGACGGCGCGGCTGATGCGGAACACCGCCTTCAGGTTGGTGTCGATCACCGCATCCCAGTCGTCGTCCTTCATGCGCATCGACAAGGTGTCGCGCGTGATGCCGGCGTTGTTGACGAGGACCTGCAGGCCGCCGTGCTCCTTGACGATGGCATCGACCGCCGCCTCGACGCCGGGGCCGTCGTTGACGTTCAGGCACAGGCCGCGGCTGCCGGCGAAGGCCGACAGGGCCTCGCCGATCGCGTCGGCACCGGCCGGCGTCGTCGCGGTGCCGATCACCTTGGCGCCCTGCGCCGCCAGCGCCAGCGCGATGGCGCGGCCGATGCCGCGCGAGGCGCCGGTCACCAGCGCCACCTGGCCTGCCAGCGAGGACTCGTTCTTTGGATCACTCATGCCAACAGACCTTTCGCTTCCAGCAGCGTGGCCGGATCATGGATCGCGGCCGTGACCGCATCGGCATCGATGCGGCGGATCGTGCTGGCCAGCACCTTGCCGGGCCCGCACTCGAAGATGTGGCGGATGCCGCGCGCGCGGATCGCCTGCACCACCTCGACCCAGCGCACCGGCCCGAAGGCCTGGCGCACCAGCGCATCGCGGATGGCGGCCGGATCGTCCTGCACCGCGACATCGATGTTGTTGACGAGCGGGATGCGCGGCGCGTTCAGCGTGACGCCGGCCAGCTTCGCCTTCAATTGCTCGGCGGCCGGGCGCATCAGGCTCGAATGGAAAGGCGCCGACACCGACAGCTGCAACGCGCGCTTGGCGCCCTTGTCCTTCAGCAGGCTGCACGCGAATTCGACGCCGGCCTTGGTGCCGGCGATCACGGTCTGCTTCGGGTCGTTGAAGTTGGCCGCTTCGACGACCTCGCCGGACGCCGCCGCAGCCTCGGCGCAACCGGCGCGCACGACATCGGCATCGAGCCCGAGGATGGCAGCCATGCCGCCCGCACCGACCGGCACCGCCTGCTGCATGGCCTGCGCCCGGAAGCGCACCAGCGGCAACGCATCGGACAGGCTGATGACGCCGGCCGCCACCAGCGCGGCGTACTCGCCGAGCGAGTGGCCGGCCACGGCCGCGGGCTGCAGCCCGGTTTCGGCGAGCCACGCACGCAGGCAGGCGACGCCGGCGGTCAGCATCACCGGCTGGGTGTTCTCGGTCAGGTCGAGCGCTTCCTTCGGGCCGGCATGGATCAGCTGACCCACGTCAACGCCGAGCGCGGCCGAGGCTTCGGCCAGCGTGTCACGCACGGCCGCGTGGCCGCCCCAGGCGTCCAGCATGCCGACGGCTTGCGAGCCCTGGCCAGGAAAGACGAATGCGAACGGAGTCATGTCAGCGCCTTGTAGTCGCGGCAACGCAGATGAAGAGAGAGATCGCGGACGGGCTGCCGAGCGTGTGCTCAGTAGTCGAACAGCACCGCGCCCCAGGTGAACCCGCCACCGACGCCCTCGAGCATCACGGTGTCGCCGCGCTTCACCGTGCCGGCGCGCACCGCGACATCGAGTGCCAGCGGGATCGAGGCGGCGGACGTGTTGCCGTGTTCGTCCACCGTCGCGATCAGCTTGTCCAGCGGCAGCTTCAGCTTCCTGGCCGTGCCCTGCATGATGCGGATGTTGGCCTGGTGCGGGATCAGCCAGTCGATGTCGGCATCGGTGCGACCGGCCTTCGCGAGCACCGAGCGCGCGACGTCCTCGAGCACGCCGACGGCGAGCTTGAAGACCGCCGGTCCGTCCATCTTCAGCAGCGGGTCGCCGGTGATCTTGCCGCCAGACACCGAGCCGGGCGTGCAGAGGATGTCGACATGGCGGCCATCCGCATGCAGTTCGCTCGCGAGGATGCCGGGCGTGTCGCTCGCCTCCAGCACCACGGCGCCGGCGCCGTCGCCGAACAGCACGCAGGTGGTGCGGTCGTTGAAGTCGAGCAGGCGCGAGAAGATCTCGGCACCGACCACCAGCGCTTTGCTGGCCGCGCCGGTGCGAATCATCGAATCGGCCACCGTCAGCGCATAGACGAAGCCGGAGCACACCGCCTGCACGTCGAAGGCGGGACAGCCGGCAATGCCGAGCTTGCGCTGCAGGATGGTGGCGGTCGATGGGAAGACCATGTCGGGCGTCGAGGTCGCGACGATGATCAGGTCGATCTGCGATGCGGCGACGCCGGCCGCCTCGAGCGCACGCTGCGCGGCCGGCAGGGCCAGGTCGCTGCACGGCACGTCGGCTTCGGCGAAATGGCGGGCACGGATGCCGGTGCGCGCGACGATCCACTCATCGGAGGTCTCGACACCCTTGGCAGCCAGTTCGGCGGCCAGGGCTTCGTTGGTCAGGCGCTTCGGCGGCAGGTAGCTGCCGGTGCCGGTGATGCGCGAATAGCGGGTCGCAGAGGGTTGGGTCATGCAGCGAGGGCGGCACCGTCGGACGACGCACCGCTTGCACTTGCAGGGGTGGGCAAGGCATGCAGCGAATCGCGAATCCGGTCGTGCACCCGATCCAGCAAGTGATTGCGGGCCGCATCATAAGCCCGATTCAAGGCCTGCTCGAACGCATAGGCATCGGACGAGCCGTGCGCCTTGAACACCAGGCCACGCAGGCCGAGCAGCGCGCCGCCGCTGTAGCGGCGGTGGTCGACACGGTGCTTGAAGTGGTTCAGCACCGGCAGCGCCACCAGCGCGGCCATCTTCGTGAAGATGTTGCGGGTGAATTCCTGCTTGATGAAGCTCGACAGCATCGACGCGAGGCCTTCGGCGGTCTTCAGCGCGACGTTGCCGACGAAGCCGTCGCAGACGACGATGTCGGTCGTGCCCTTGAAGATGTCGTTGCCTTCGACGTTGCCGTGGAAGTTGACGTGGCCGCCTTCGGCCGCGGCGCGCAGCAGCTCGCCGGCGCGCTTGATCGTCTCGTTGCCCTTGATGACTTCCTCGCCGATGTTCAGCAGGCCGACGCTCGGGTTCTCCTTGCCGTCGACCGCCGCGACCAGCGCGCTGCCCATCACGGCGAACTGCAGCAGGTGCTCGGCGCTGCAGTCCACGTTCGCGCCGAGATCGAGCACGGTCGTGTAGCCATCCTTCTGGTTGGGCATCACCGCGGCGATGGCCGGGCGATCGATGCCCTCGAGCGTCTTCAGCAGGTAGCGCGCGACGGCCATCAACGCGCCGGTGTTGCCGGCGGACACGCAGGCGTGTGCACGCGGCGGCTGGCCGTCGGCGCCGGACTTCAGCTGCATCAACGCCACGCGCAGCGAAGAGTCCTTCTTGCGGCGCAGCGCCACCTCGACCGCGTCGTCCATCTCGACGACCTCGGTGGCCGCGACCACGTGGCAGCGATCCCAGCCGGTGGCCGGCGCAAGCGCCTCGGCGCGGCCGACGAGCACGACCTCGGCCAGCGGGTGGGCGGCCAGGAAGGCACGGCAGGCCGGCAGCGTGACGGAGGGACCGTGATCGCCGCCCATGCAGTCGACGGACAGGCGAATGACATCGGTCGCGGCGGGCGGCGACATCGGGTTCATGGGTGCAGCAGCAGAAGCAGCGAACTCAGGCAACGAACGCCGGAGCGATCGCCACCCAAAAGACAAACACCCGGCACTGCGACGGTCCGCAGGCCGGGTCGATGCAAGGTCTCGCAGGGTTCACGCATCATGCCTTGGCCGCGGCAATGCGCGGGTCCGGCGAAAGTGCGCGACAACCGACTCAGGCGTCAGCCTTGGTCTTCAGGACCTTGCGCCCACGGTAGAAACCGTTGGGGCTGATGTGGTGACGCAGGTGCGATTCGCCCGTGGTCGGCTCGATCGCGGTGCCCGGGGTGACCAGGGCATTGTGCGAACGGTGCATGCCGCGCTTGGAAGGCGACTTCTTGTTTTGCTGAACGGCCATGAAAATTCTCCTTGAGCCTCCTGACACTCGCAGGAGCCAGGCGGGGTGCGCTGAAATCCCCAGGGCTCCGGGGACGCAATCAACGCTTTGACGAAAAAGCCTGCGATTCTAGCATGGCCTCCCAGCCCCGGATCAATTGGGGAGGTGGCCGCGCTTCAGGGCGGCCAGGGCCGCGAACGGGTGAGCCTCCTTCCCGGCCTCCTCCTCTTCCGGCGAGACCGGCACGGCCAGCGGCTGCGGGCACTGCTCGTGGCGCGGCACGATGGGCAGCGCCAGCAGCAATTCATCCTCGACGAGCGTCAGCAGGTCCAGGTCGCGGCTCAACGCCAGCACGTCGTGTTCGCTGTCGGCGTCCAGCGCCGCGGCTGCATCTTCACCGGCCACGAACTGGATCGAACTGTCGATCGACAACGGCACGGCCATCGGCGACAGGCAGCGCTGGCATTGCAGGGTCACGCTGGTCTCGGCTGTCAGATGCAGCCAGGTCTCGGCGCTGCCGGCGCGCCCTTCGCGGCGCTCGCCCTCGGCTGTCCAGGCGATTTCGGCACCACTTTCAGGCAGGGTGCTTTGCTTCAGGCGCAGCAGGTCGTCCTGCGACCAGCGGCCTTCGAGCCGGACGGATTCCTGGGCGAACGCATCGGCATCCAGGTGGCGGGGATCAGTGACTCGGGACTTCATCCTTCCAGTGTACGGGCGCGCGCGCGATGGGAGAATCCGCGGCATGACCCCACGCCCCCCGCTGATCCTCGGCTCGACCTCGCGCTACCGGCGAGAGCTCCTTGAGCGCCTGCGCCTGCCGTTCGAGGTTCGCTCGCCCGAGGTCGATGAAACGCCGCTGGCGGGCGAAACACCCGCCGCACTGGCCCTGCGGCTGGCCCTGGCCAAGGCCCGCGCCGTCGCAGCCCACGCACCGGACGCGGTGGTGATCGGCTCCGACCAGGTGGCCGACCTGGAAGGCACGCCGGTCGGCAAGCCCGGAGACCACGCGCGCGCCGTCGCGCAGCTGCGCTCGATGCGCGGCAAGGCCGTCGTGTTCCAGACCGCCGTCGCCGTCGTGCACCGGCAGGCCGGCTTCGAAGCCTCGGTGCTGGTGCCGGTGCGGGTGCGCTTTCGGGACCTGTCCGACAACGAGATCGAACGCTACCTGCGCGCCGAGCAGCCTTACGACTGCGCCGGCAGCGCCAAATCGGAAGGCCTGGGCATCATTCTGTTGACCGCAATCGAATCCGATGACCCGACCGCGCTGATCGGCCTGCCGCTGATCCGCACCGCCGAACTGCTGCGGCAGGCCGGCATCGACCCGCTCGCCCCCTGATCGATGACGACCTCCGGCCAGCTCTTCCTGGTGCCGAACACGCTGGATTTCGGCGTCTCGACCGACAGCGACCTGCGCGAGGTGCTGCCCGCCGGCGTCTTGCGCACCGCCGCGGGCCTGGGCCACTGGGTCGCCGAGAACGCGAAGACGACGCGCGCATTCCTGAAGCGGGTCGACGCCGTCCAGCCGCTTGCGCGGCCGCTGCAGGAGATCTCGATCGTCGAGCTGCCCCGGCCGCCGAAGGGCCGCGAGGCCGGCGCGCCGCCCGACCTCAAGCCCCTGCTGGCGCCGGTATCGGCCGGGCACGACATCGGGCTGATCTCCGAGGCCGGTTTGCCGGCGATTGCGGATCCGGGCTCGGACCTGGTGCGCGCCGCGCATGCGATGTCGATCCGGGTCGTGCCGCTGTCCGGCCCCAGCTCGCTGCTGATGGCGCTGGGCGCCAGCGGCCTGAACGGGCAAAGCTTCGCGTTCGTCGGTTACGTGCCGGTCGATGCAGCGCAGCGTGCAGGCCGCCTGCGTGAGCTGGAATCGCTGTCGCGCAAGTTCCGGCAGACCCAGCTGATGATCGAGACGCCGTATCGGAACGCATCGCTGCTGGCGGCGCTGCTCGCCACGCTGAACCCGGACACCCGCTTGTCGGTGAGCTGCGGGCTGACGCTCGCAGGCGCCTGGACCCGCTGCGACACGGTGGCCCGCTGGCGCAGCCAGCCGGCCGAGCTGCCGAACGACGTGCCGGCCGTGTTCTCGCTGCTGGCGGGCTGAGCGGCCCCGTCAGGCCTGCCGAGCTGTCAGGCCTGCGGCGGCGTGACCTTGGCGCCGAACAGCGCCGCGATCTTCTTCTTCGGCTTGATGTTGGGCGACAGGCGGCTCGTCGACGGAGCGGCTGCGGCCTTGCTTTCCCAGGCCGCCTCGGTGGTGGCGCTCGGCTCGTAGGGCTTGTCGAAGAACGGATCGGCCGGCGGCCGCGGCGGGGCGTAGCTGCGTTGCGGGCGGGACTCGCCGGGTTCGCGTGGCTCGCGGGGTTCGCGTGCCTCGCGGGATTCCGCCGGCGCATCGTCCCAGCTGCGGCGCGGCCGCTCGGTGCGGTCCGACATGCGCGGTCGCGCCTCGTCCAGTTCGAGCGGCTCGAGCTCGATCTTCTTCTTGATCAGCTTCTCGATGTCGGACACCAGCCGGGCATCGTCGCGGGTGACCAGCGTGACCGCCAGGCCCGAGGCCCCAGCGCGCCCGGTGCGGCCGATGCGGTGGACATAGTCCTCGGCATTGAACGGCACGTCGAAATTGAAGACCGCCGGCAGGTCGGCGATGTCCAGGCCGCGCGCGGCCACGTCGGTGCAGACCAGCACGTCGACCTCGCCGCGCTTGAACGCTTCGAGGGCCTTCAGGCGCTCGTCCTGCGACTTGTCGCCATGCAACGCGTTGGTCTTGAGGCCTTCGCGCTCGAGCGAGCGAGCGAGGCGGGCACAGCCGAGCTTGGAGTTGACGAACACGATGGCCTGCTTCAGCGCGCGCTCGATCAGGATCTTGCGGATGGCGGCGCGCTTGTCGTCTGACGACACGCTGTAGAAGCGCTGCTCCACGTTCGTCGCCGTCGCGTTCGGCCGCGCCACTTCGACAAGGATCGGATCCTGCAGGTAGCTTTCGGCCAGCTTCTTGATCTCGGTCGAGAAGGTGGCCGAGAACAGCAGCGTCTGGCGCTGCTTCGGCAGGTAGCTCAGGATGCGCTGCAGGTCGGGCAGGAAGCCGATGTCCAGCATGCGATCGGCCTCGTCGAGCACGACGTACTCGACCTGGTTCAGCACCGCGTTCTTCGCCTCGATGTGGTCGAGCAGGCGGCCCGGGGTGGCGATCAGCACCTCGACCCCGGCCTTCAGCTCGAGCGTCTGCGGCTTCATGTCGATGCCGCCGAAGACGACGGCCGCGCGCAGCTTGGTGTGCTTGGAATAGGTCTTGATGTTCTTCGCGACCTGGTCGGCCAGTTCGCGCGTGGGGGCCAGCACGAGTGCCCGCACCGGGTGGCGAGCCGGCGACATGCTGGCGTTC
>NZ_JBFUFP010000152.1:0-8381 GCF_056403375.1 Rhizobacter sp. P2_H2 | reverse complement strand
GGTTCGCATTGTGGCCAAGCCATTGCCGCCATCACAGTGGCTGACGGCTCGCGCACGGCCATGAGGAAGGCGTACGGGTCGTGTCCATTCAGCTTGGCCGACTGAATCAGGCTCATGGGGGCCGCCGCTGACCGACCATCCTGTTCAGTGGCTTCATAGGCGGGCGCAAGGCTCCTGCGTCGCGTGGATCGGGTCAACATGACTTCGCTGTGCGCTTGCGACTGGCTGGCCCTAGCCGAGAACGCAGCGCACGTGAAAGTCCGCTGCGCGTCGCAGACCTGTCCACCGATTGCTAGTGCGGGCCCGAGCGTCGTGCCACGTCGTCATCATCGTCAGCTGGGTTCCCGTGGACCCACACCTGTCGGCACCGCGACTGCGTTCTTGCGGCAGGGCTGGCGCAGCGTCGTCTCGCAGCTCGGACGCTCCGATGCATGCGCGTAGGGCAAGTAGCCGATAACAATGCTGGAAAGACGCATCTTGTCGTGCCAGACCGTATTGGTCGACGGAGTCTTGCGGTTTCCGAACACCCAGTACCCGGTCTGCGACGGCGTATCGATCGTCACGCGCAAGCTCGACCCCGCGCGAAAGACGTGCGCGAACTTTTGGAGCTCGACGCGAAGCAAGGTGGGCTCGTTCGGAACCAGCGTCTTCACGCTTGCTTCGGTGAAGTCGCCCCACGGCCGAAGAGTGGAAGACCTCGACTCATCCAGTTGCCGCTTCGAAGCGCGAAGCCATCCCCGCTGCACGAACATCTCCATGCCGTCGGGTCGCACTTCCGACAACGTGACTTGAACGTCCGTGTCGCTGTCGGTCGTACTCAGCCACAGATCGACAGAACCCTCCCCGTAGTAGCTCAGATCCTGAGGCAGCGCTGCGGTGGTGAATGTCAGCTGGCCATCAGGGGCACTCACGTCCGCCCAGCCCTCGGCGACGGGGTTGTTGACCGAGGGACTGTCCACGGGATAGCGGTAGCTGCTGGACGCCGCTTGTGCGCTCGCCGGTTCGTCCGCGCCGAGGCCTCCGTCAGCCCGCATCCACAGCCGCATCGGCGTGACCTTGACCGGCAGGCGGTCGAGCCGCGTGACCGCGGTCGGAACCGCCGCCAGCGTCGCTTTCGGATCTTTCGGCGTTTGCAGCTCCTGCAACAGATGAAGGTGCGGCTCCTGTTCGAACCCGTTGTCTTCGCCTTTGACGAAGTGCGCGTAGAAGCGCTTCTGGACCTCGAACACGTAGTCGGAGATGTAGCTGGTCTCGTGCGTCCCGTTCGAGCTTATCAGCCACATGTTGTCGGGCGAGAGGGTGTCCTCGTAGTAGCCCATGCGCGTGCCAACCTGCTCGTCCTGCCAGGCCTGGGTGCCGAGCGTCGGGATGTCGATGTAGCCGGTGGCGAACATCGCACTCCTCTGGGCGTACAGCGCGTCGTAGTGCGGATCGGTGTCTAGCCACCTGAGCCAGTCGAGATCGGGTCGTCGCAGCTTCGCGATGTTGGCGGCTGCGGTCTGCTCGCACGCGATGTCGCCATCGTCTTTTGCCACCGCCGCCGCGGCCTGCCAATAGGCTGGGAACCTGCCGATCCACGCCGCCGGAAAGCCGATGTTCTGGATGCCGCCCGGGTACTCGACATCGCGGTACGGATCGGTCACGTCCTTGCCGGGCGCGATGGCCAGCAGGTGCTCCGGGCGCTGTGAAGCGACCCAGAGCTGGTTGTAGCCGGCATACGAGTCGCCGACCATTCCCACGCGGCCATTCGACCAGTTCTGCCGGGCCGCCCATTCGACGGCGTAGGCGCCTGCGGCACCGACCGTCGCGTCGAACACGCGGTCGTCGCCGCTCGAACAACCGGTGCCGGGGACGTTCAGGCCCATCACCGCATAACCTTGGTCCAGCCAGCGCCGTCCGAGATTCGGGGCGCTGCCCGATGCGTAGCCGTCGTACTCGATTAGCACCGGATAGGTCCCGGTCGAGTGGGGCAGCGACACCGAGTAGCGCATCTTGTTGCCATTGGGCAGCGTGATGTAGCCCCATTGGTGTATCGGCCCGTCCGACGGTGGATCCGACGGATCGCCTCCACAAGCTGCCAGAGCGATCAGGACGACCCCGCACGCTGCCCTTTGCCGATGCCTACGACCTGAACGCTGGACCATGCAACCATCTCCGTTGTACGTTGAGAATGCGAGCAGACCGAGTCCGTGAGCTGGCCTGCGTCGACGACTCCATGTTGCGCAACGGACATTAAGAAGTTTTTAATGACGCCCCTTCATGCTGAAGGCGTCACGTCAAGTCAAGAAGTAGAACCATGAATATCCTGCTGGTCGAGGACGACGACATGCTGGCGCAGGCCGTCTCCTCGGGCCTGAAGCAGAACCAATGGAGCGTCGACTGCGCCAACGACGCCGCGGCTGCGCGTCTGGCGCTGCTCGACCACCACTACGCCGCCGTCCTTCTGGACCTGCGGCTTCCGGACGCGTCGGGCCTCACGGTGCTGTCGGCGCTGCGTGCCCGCTACGACGCGACCCCCGTGCTGATCCTGACCGCACGCGACCAGCTCAGCGATCGCGTTCGGGGCCTGGATGCCGGCGCCGACGACTATCTCGTCAAGCCGTTCGAACTCGACGAGCTGTACGCCCGACTGCGAGCCTTGATGCGCCGCAGCCAGGGGCTGGTGTCGAAGACCTTGTCGATCGGCGACATCGTCGTGGACCCTGCGAGACGCCAGGTCACGAGGGCACGGAAGGCGGTCGGACTGAGCTCCCACGAGTACCTGACCTTGCTCGCGCTGATGGAACGGCAGCGGCGCGTGGTCTCTCGCGACCAGCTCGAAAGACTCGTCTATAGCCATACGGATTGCGTCGCGAGCAACACCATTGCCGTCTACGTTCATCAACTCCGACGCAAGCTCGGCGAGGACTTGATCGAGACCGTGCATGGATTCGGCTATCGAATCGGAGCGCCGCAACCATGAGCTCGCTGCGCGTTCGTCTGATTGTGGCGATTCTGGCCGTCGTGCTGGCGCTGTCCTCCGGGTGGCTGCTGTGCATCGCCTGGTTCAAGCTGCGGGCCAACGCCAACCAGACCGACGCCGCACTGCAGGCTTCGGCGGATCTGATCCTGTTCTACGTGCCGGACAGGATCGGCGTTGCCCATTCGTTGCCTTCCTCGGCACAGTACCCGATGACCATTCAGCTGTTGGCCGATCGTCGCATCGTCGCGCGAACACCCGATGCGCCAGCCTCGCCGATGAAGGCAAGCTTCTCCGACGGCTTCTCCAACGTATGGATCGGCCATCAGTACGTGCGCGTCTACGCCGCTTCCGATGCCGATGGCAGGCTGCAAGTGCAGGTCGGGCGGTCATTGGAACCGTGGATCGCCGACATCTGGAAGGCGGTCTGGTTCGGCGTCGCGAATGTCGCCGGCCTGCTGCTGCTCGTCGGCACCGCGGTCTGGTGGGTAACGCGTCGGTCGTTCCGTCCGGTGACCGCGGTTCGCGTCGCGCTCCACCAGCGGCCCGCGCTAGACCTGTCGGCGCTCCCCATGCGGGGCCTGCCTGACGAGATCCGGCCGCTGGTCGCCTCCTTTAATCACCTGCTCGACCGACTGAAGCGCGCGGTGGAAGGCGAGCGCCGCTTCATTTCCGACGCAGCGCATGAACTTCGCACACCGTTCGCGGCGCTGTCGGCGCAGGCGCACGTGGCATTGCATGCGAGCCGCCCGGACGAGAAAGACGACGCGCTGCGGCAATTGACCGCCGGCGTGAACCGCTGCTCGCGGCTGGCGGCACAGCTGCTCGAGCTTGCGCGACTCGATGCCGCTGCCAGCGGCGAGCAGCACACCTTGCTCGAGCTGTCCAAGCTGGTCGAGATCGTCGTGCAGGACTTCGAGGGCGTCGCGCGGCAGAAGGACCACCACCTGAGCGCCGAGCTCGCGCCGTGCCTGATACAAGGCGACATCGATGAAATCGGGATCCTGCTTCGCAATCTTGTCGACAATGCACTTCGATTCACGGCGGCCGGCGGCCGCGTCGTGGTCTGCTGCGGGATCGTCGACGTCGAGGGAGTCGCTCGCGCGGTACTGTCAGTTGCCGACGACGGGCCTGGGGTTCCAGGGCCCGAACGCGCCAAGATCTTCGAACGCTTCTATCGCGTGGCCGGCACAGGCCAATCGGGCAGCGGCATCGGCCTGTCGTTGGTGAAACGCATTGCGCAACGGCATGACGCCGACATCGACATGAGCGATGGACTCGACGGCGCTGGGGTGTGCCTGTCCGTGCGCTTCAAACCGTGCAGCGCAAGCTCTGCGCCGCGGTGACGAGCTCGGAGTCGGGTGCCACGGCTTCCTCAGCGAGGTGTTGCCGACAATCCGCCGCGCTCCACCGGATTGGCGCTTCGCGCGCGTTCGCGCTCGGCCTCGTACTCGCCATGTTCAGGCATCCGCTTGAGCCGGACGGGCCAGCGCCGGTTCGCAGTCGTGGCCCCTTCAGTTCACGTTGCTGATCACCTTCGTCCTGTACCTCGCGTTCAGGCGATTCGGCGAGCGGTAGCCCAGCGTGGAATGGCGGCGCCTCCGGTTGTCGAAGAGGGCAATGTAGTCGAACAGCTCAGCCCTGGCCTCTGGAAGGCGAAAAGCAGAGGGCACCGCACCGCTCCCAGATTGCCGGCCACTTTGGCCGGCGACGGGGGAGTAGGTCAACTGTCGACGGCCTCTTGGGCGCACAAGGGCTTACCCTCAGGTTTCTCGAGAAGCGCTCAGCCCGGGAAACGAGATCACCCCTTCAAGAGCCACCATGTCCGGCCCCCTCCCCCGCGTACGAGAGGATCCTCGGCGCGGTCCCTTGGGGGCCAGCGGCGCACTGCAAATCGACCTGCCGGTACCGACGCTCCTCAAGCCGCTCCGCGACGCCGGCCACGCAGCCAGTGCCATCCGAACGGCAGTACCAGCAGCACGCCGAGGCCCAGGTGCAGGAAGGCCGCCGCTGCGCCAACGGCCTCGTCGCCGGCGTAATAGATGATCACCGCGCTCGCCGCCAGCGCCAGCAGCAGCACGCCCAGCACCAGCCCGCTGGCGCGTTGGCGTCGGCGCCGCCAGCCCGATCGCATGTGAACGCTCCACAGCGCTCCCACTAGCATCAGCAGCGCAAAACCGCCTGCCGCATGCGCGGCCGCCCAGCCGATGCGCGCACCCGCCGCCAAGCGCCAAGGCAGGGCCAGTTCGCCGCGCAGGACCAAGGTGGTCGGCGCCAGCAGCGCGCCGCTGACCAGCATCAGCAGCATCGCCCCGATGAGGGCTGGTACGAACCAGCGCGGGTAGCCTTTCATGCGCCCGACCCTGGCTCGATCAAGCTGCCGCCGAGCCGCCGCACTCGCTCGTGGCGCTCGCCGGCGGTCGCGGTGGCCGCCACCTTGGTGAGGGCATCCGCACGCCAGGCCGTGCGCGCGAGAACCGTCCACACGCCCGCTTCCGCCAGCTGTGCTGGCGGCGCGACGATGCGGGCGGGGAAGGACGCATCCTCCGCCCCAGGTGCGCTGACGCGCGTGCTGGCGATTGCCGCGTCGCGCAATACACCCAACGGCTGCAGCGTGCCGTCGAGTTCGCGCCGGTGCACCGGCAACGCGAGGTCACCGAACACGCGCAGGTCCCCGCCGGCATTGACCCAGCCGCTGGCCACGCCGCATCCCCGCATGCGTCGGATCGCATGGTCGACCGCGAAGCCCTTGGCAATGCCGTCCAGCGTCAGCCGCACCGGCCGCCGCAGCCGCGCCCGGCCGGCGCCGAGCACGATGTCGGCATCCGTCCCGCGCGGCAGCGGGGCCGGCCCTCCGTGGTCCGGCAGTTCGCCGCGGCGCACCATCAAGCCGCCGACGGTGCAGTCGAAGGCGCCGCCGCTGGCCCGCATCGCGGCACGCGCCAGGCGCAGCACACGCAGCGTGAGCGGATGCAGCGCCACGTCGCGCCCCGGCGCACGGTTCAGGCGAGTCAGGTCGCTGGCCGGCGCGTGGAAGCTCATGTGCCCCTGCACCTCGTCGATCGCCTCGAAGGCGAGCCGCAGGCCGCGCTCGGCGTCGGCCAGCGAGTCGGCATGCGCCGCCACCTCGACATAGGTGCCGAGCAAGGGGCGCATGCGGCGCACTTCAGGCATGGGCGGCCAGGAACAGCTTGTGGATGGCCAGCAGCCGCTTCACGCCGTCCATCACGTTGCGGCACGACAGCGTCGCGCCGCTGATGTTGGGCACGTCCTGGTCGAGCTTGAAGGGATCCGCCAGGGTCTTGCCCACCAGCGACTTCCGCCAGGCGGCATCGCGCACCTGGCCGCCGTGCGTCTCGCGGTAGCTCATGATCTCCACGCCCAGCACGTGTCCATCCGGCGAGATCGCAGTGGCATAGGTGATGAACTCGTGTTTGCCGATGACCTCGTCGACGAGCATCCAGCCCTGCAGCGCGCCGTCGCGTTCGACACGCCAGACCTTCTGCTCATCCCATCGCTGGCGCAGGCCGGAGGCCGACTTGATGCGTTCCCGCTGCTCGTCGTTGAACTTCAACGGCTGCTCGACGAAATCCTTCGCCGCGGGGAACAGCAGGGTCTGCGCCTGCGCGGCGCTGAGGTAGTCGACCGCAAAAGCCGGCGACACCAGCGCCACGCCCGGCAACAGAAAAACCGACCAGTCACGAGCCTTCATGCTGCCTGGACCTCAGAAGTTGTAGCCGACCTTGATGCGCACTTCGTTCTTGGTCTTCTCGATCAGGTGCAGGTGCGCATCGGACTGGCCGTCGTAGCGCTCGCCGCCGCCGCGCAACTGCTTGAAGGCGGTGAGGGTCGCCCACCATTGCTGGCCGGCCCAGTGCAGCGAAGGCCCGGCAAACAGTGACCAGCGTTCGAGGCCCACCTCGGTCTCGTACTCGGTCTCGTGCACCGCCTCGGCGCCGATGAACCAGCCCGGCGCGAAGCGGTACGACAGGCCGGTGCCGTACTTGAAGTTGATCTCCATCTCCGGGTCGGTCGGCCACTCGTAGCCGTCCGGCAGGTCGGCGATCGCCTTGCGTTTCTCGTAGGCAGCGCGCAGGCCGACGTTGCCGACCCAGACGAGCTGGCCTTCCATGAAGTACTTCTGCGCCTGCAGCTGGGTCTCGAACTCGATCTCGCGCTTCTTCTGACCCGAGTGCACGTCGAGGAAGCCGTACTCCAGGCTACTCGTCATCGACAGGCCGAAGTCGTCCTTGGCCGGGCTCAGGAAGTTGTACTTGACCCCCAGTTCGATGCCCTGCAGGCGCAGGCCGTACTTCTCGTCACGCGGCAGGTAGCCGTTGATCACCAGGCCCGAGGTGTCGATGCCCAGGCCGTTGAGCTCCGCCGACACCTGGAAGCGGTCGGTGACGCCGTACTCGATCTCCGACTTGGTGTCGATCGCGCGATAGGTGCCTGCACCCTTGTTCGAGCGCTGCGTGACCCACTGGTAGAACTCGGCCGAGCCCTTGGGCAAGGTTTCGGCACCGCGTACGTAGCCGAACAGGTTTTCATCGGCGTGCGCGGACACGGACAGCGCGAGCGCAACGGCACCGAGCAGGGAGAGGCGAAGCAGGGACATGGGAATTTCCAGGGGTGAGCAAAGGCAAATGCGAATGACTTGCAGTCATATTCTACCGAGGAACCAGCATCCGGCCGGCCACGCTGCCTCCCCGCGCACTAGCGTGCTTCCTGTTGTCTTCTTGGATGACTCCCTCAGTGCAATACGAGTTTCCTAAGGCTCGCCTAAGCCATCGCTAAGACTTGGCTAAGCGGCGTCGAACCAACATCGGTTTGATGAATATCCCGCTGAGCCCCGAGCTGCCGACTCCGGTAACGGATACCTTCCTTGCGCGTGCTTCGGAGTTCGACCGCAGTGCCGGCGAGCGGGTTACCCATGCCTTGCTGCTGCTGATCGGTGCCTTGGTCCTGTTGCGCCTTGTCGGCATGGCGGGACTGCCATTGATGGACACGACCGAGGCGCGCTATGCAGAGGTCGGCCGCAAGATGCTCGAACTCAACGACTGGATCACGCCTTGGCACGACTATGGTGTTCCGTTCTGGGCCAAACCGCCGTTGTCGTTCTGGCTGACCGCATTGAGCATGAAGTGCTTCGGGGTCAACGAATTCGCAGCACGTCTGCCGCACTTCCTGTGCATGGTCCTCGTGGCTGGGCTCTGCTGGCGCCTTGCAAACTCTCGCCGCGACACTCCGCCGCTAGCTTGCATCGGCCTACTCGCCGGTGCTGCCCTGTCGCTGCTCGCGGCGGGTGCCGTGATGACCGACGAGGCGCTCACGTTGGGGACGACGCTGGCGATGGGCGGCCTTTGGCAAGCCTTGCATGGCCCGCGACGCCGCACCGGATGCGTACTCCTGTTCACTGGTC
>NZ_JBFUFP010000151.1:0-8454 GCF_056403375.1 Rhizobacter sp. P2_H2 | reverse complement strand
GAAGATGCGGCACGCCTTGCCGTTCGGCAAGGAGCCTGACGACAAGGAGACATTCCAATGGCAACTGCAGTGGCCAAACCGGCACGCAACCCCGCGGCGCCGATGACGGCGGAGGAGCGCAAGGTCATCTTCGCGTCCAGCCTCGGCACCGTGTTCGAGTGGTACGACTTCTACCTGTACGGCACGCTGGCCGCCATCATCGGCAAGCAGTTCTTCTCCAACCTCGACCCGGCTTCGCAGGTCATCTTCTCGCTGCTCGCGTTCGCGGCCGGCTTCATCGTGCGGCCGTTCGGCGCGCTGGTGTTCGGGCGGCTGGGCGACATGATCGGGCGCAAGTACACCTTCCTGGTGACGATCCTGATCATGGGTCTGTCGACCTTCATCGTMGGCGTGCTGCCGACCTACGCATCGATCGGCGTCGCCGCCCCGGTGATCCTGATCGGCCTGCGGCTGCTGCAGGGCCTGGCGCTCGGCGGCGAGTACGGCGGTGCCGCCACCTACGTGGCCGAGCATGCGCCGCACGGCAAGCGCGGGGCCTTCACCTCGTGGATCCAGACCACGGCGACGCTCGGTCTGTTCCTGTCGCTGCTGGTGATCCTGGGCACGCGCACCTGGATCGGTGAGGAAGCGTTCGCCGACTGGGGCTGGCGCATTCCGTTCCTGGTCTCGATCCTGCTGCTGGCCGTCAGCGTGTGGATCCGCCTGTCGATGAACGAATCGCCGGCCTTCAAGAAGATGAAGGAAGAGGGCAAGACCTCGAAGGCACCGCTGACCGAGTCGTTCGGCCAGTGGAAGAACCTGAAGATCGYGATCCTGGCACTGGTCGGGCTGACGATGGGCCAGGCCGTGGTCTGGTACACCGGCCAGTTCTACGCGCTGTTCTTCCTGACGGGCGCGCTGAAGGTCGACGGGGCGACGGCCAACGTGCTGATCGCCGCCGCGCTGCTGATCGGCACGCCGTTCTTCATCGTGTTCGGCACGCTGTCGGACAAGATCGGCCGCAAGCCGATCATCATGGCCGGCTGCCTGATCGCGGCGCTGACCTACTTCCCGCTGTTCAAGGCGCTGACCGAGACGGCCAACCCCGAGCTCGCGGCGGCCCAGAAGAGCGCCAAGGTCACGGTGACGGCCGACCCGTCGGAGTGCTCGTTCCAGTTCAACCCGACCGGCGTGGCCAAGTTCACCAGCTCGTGCGACATCGCCAAGCAGGTGCTGGCGGCAGGCTCGGTGAGCTATGACAACGTGGCCGGCACCGGCCCGGCGAAGATCTCGATCGGCGACAAGACGATCGAATCCTTCTCGTCGAAGGGGCTGCCGGCCGACGAGGCCAAGGCCAAGGATGCCGCCTTCAAGAAGGACGTGGCGGCGGCCCTGAAGGAACACGGCTACCCGGCCAAGGCCAAGCCGATCTCCTTCATGAGCGGCCAGTGGTGGACGCTGGTGGCGATCCTGTCGGTGCTGGTGATCTACGTGACGATGGTCTACGGCCCGATCGCCGCGATGCTGGTGGAGATGTTCCCGACGCGCATCCGCTACACCTCGATGAGCCTGCCGTACCACATCGGCAACGGCTGGTTCGGCGGCCTGCTGCCGGCGACGGGCCTGGCGATCGTGGCGCAGACCGGGAACATGTACAACGGCCTGTGGTACCCGATCGTGTTCGCGTCGATCACCTTCGTGGTGGGGATGCTGTTCGTCAAGGAGACGAAGGACGTCGACATCTACGCGAGCGATTGAGCGCGCACGGTTGACGTGAATTCGAGGCGCGGGCCGTGGCGACACGGCCCGCGTTTGCGTTTGCGGCGCAGGAACTTCCTCCGGCCCGGTGCCACTCAGTCTCATCGATGCCTGAGAGGGGTACAAGGATGAACGCCACCGCCACCCTGTCGAGCAAATTCCAGATCACCAATCCGAAAGCCGTGCGTGAGAAGCAGAACTGGCAAGCCGGTCAGGAGTTCGTGTTCATCCCCAAAGGCAACGGTGTTCTCGTGATGCCGGTTCCCGAACTTGCCGAGTTGGCGGGCATCGCCAAAGGCGCGCGCAAGAACGGCTATCGCGACCGCAAGGATCGCTATTGACGCGAGGGATTCCGCTCGACCTGCGCGTCGAGATCGGCAGCCTGAGACATCTCGATCAGGCAATCGCCGCACAGGCACCGGTCGTACGCCGACCGAAGCCGCGCCAGCGTTTCCGCGCTGAGCACCACGCGGCTGCACCAGCACGGCTGGTCGTCATTCACGCCGCAATGGAACGCCCGCTCGCAGCGCGGGCAGAGGCTGTCGTCGCCGCTGTCAGCCGGCAGCGCGTCCACGTTGCCGCCGCAACAGCGCCGTCGCCAGCGCGAGGCCACCCAGCCACGCGAAGCCGAGCGCACCGCCGCCCTCGTCGCTGTTGTTGCTGCCGCCGCTGCTGCCGCCGCCGTTCCCGCCGCTCGGCGGCGGCGTCACCACGCCGACCGCACCGGCCAGCGCGACGGTGCGCGTGAACTTGGTGGTGGAGGTGCCGGGGTGCATGGTGATGGTCAGCGTTGCGTTGTAGCCCGCGGTGTCCGGGGCGCTGAACGAGATCGTCGCACGGCAGGTGGCCGCGTTGGCGAGTTTCTGCGCACTGCAGGTGTCGCTCTTCAGCGTGAAGCGTGCCGCGCCGGTTCCGCTGATCGCGACGCTGTCCACCGTGACCTGCCCGAAGGTCTTGCCGTTGGCCAGGTCCAGGTTCTGCGACACGGTCGGGGTGTTCACCGCGCTGGCCGAGAAGCTCAGCTCGGTCTCGCTGGTCTTCGGCGTGTCGGCGAGGTAGGCGGCGAGGTCGGTCATCTGGTCGACCTCGAGCACCTGGAACTGCTTCATCTGGCTGAAGTTGTTCAGCGCATAGCCGAGGCGGTTCAGCGCCGTCTCGGCATCGATCGCGGCGAACTGGTTGTGCTGGCCGGTGGTCGTGAAGCTGATCTGGTCGCGGCGGTTCTGCACGTTCGTGTGGCAGCTGGTGCAGTTGCCGGTGAACGAGCGGCCCGTCTGGTTCATCGTGTCCTCGAACAGCAGCTTGCCGACCACGGGGTCGTAGTCCGCGTGCGCGGCGAAGGCGGTCGCGGCCAGCGCGGCGGCAAGGGCGGTGCGGGCGAGGTTCGAGGCGGACATGGCGGCTTTTCCGATGGGCACGAGCCGAAAACCCTGCAAGGGCCCTGCCACCCGCTGCAACACCCGCTGTTCCCCGTAGGACGGGGGAGGCGCTACCCAGGCAGGCGACCATTCGCGCCCACGGGGTGCCGCAGCATGTCAATCGCGTTGCGCGCCCTCACAGGCGACGCATTCGCTTACGCCGCGCGCGGCAGCGTCAACCCGCGGCGAACAGCCCCTTGTGCCTCTCGCGCAGCAGGTTCTTCTGCACCTTGCCCATCGTGTTGCGAGGCAATTCCTGCACCAGCTCGACCAGCTTGGGCACCTTGAAGTTCGCGATCTGCGCCTTCAGGGCCGCCGCGATCGCGGCCCCTTCGAGCTGCGCGCCGGCGCGCGGCACCACCACCGCCACCACCGCCTCGCCGAAGTCCGGATGCGGCACGCCGACCACCGCGCTCTCGGCCACGCCCGGCATGTCGTTGATGTAGCCCTCGATCTCGGCCGGGTAGACGTTGTAGCCGCCGCTGATGATCAGGTCCTTGCTGCGCCCGACGATGCACACGTAACCGCGTTCGTCGATGCGGCCGACGTCGCCGGTCTTGAACCAGCCGTCGGCGGTGAACTCTTCCTTCGTCTTCTCCGGCATGCGCCAGTAGCCGGCGAACACGTTCGGGCCCTTCACCTCGATGCCGCCGATCTCGCCGCGCGCGCAGTCTTGACCTCCATCGCGGCCTTCGTCGCGCACCCGCAGCTGCACGCCCGGCAGCGGGAAGCCCACCGTGCCGGCGCGGCGCTCGCCGTCGGCCGGGTCGTACGGGTTCGAGGTCAGCATCACCGTCTCGCTCATGCCGTAGCGCTCGAGGATGGCCTGCCCGGTGCGCTCGCGCCAGGCGTTGAAGGTCTCGGGCAGCAGCGGTGCCGAACCGGCGACGAACAGCCGCATGTTGCTGCAGGCCGCGTGCGTGAGCCCGGGCTCGGCGAGCAGCCGCACGTACAGCGTCGGCACRCCCATGAACACCGTTGCCTGCGGCAGCGCGGCCAGCACGCGCTTCGGGTCGAACTTCGCGAGCCAGATCATCTTGCTGCCGTTCAGCAACGCACCGTGGATCGCGACGAACAGCCCATGCACGTGGAAGATCGGCAGCGCATGCACCAGCACGTCGCCCGGCTTCCATCCCCAGTACGCCTTCAGCGTGCGCGCATTGCTCAGCATGTTGCCGTGCGTCAGCATCGCGCCCTTGCTGCGGCCGGTGGTGCCGCTGGTGTACAGGATGGCCGCCAGGTCGTCGGCGCCGCGCACCGCCGGCTCATGCCGGTCGCTCTGGTGCGAGGCGCGCTCCAGCAGGCTGCCGGTGCGGTCGTCGCCGAGCGTGAACACATGGCGCGTGCCCGCCTTGAAGGCGATCTTGCTGACCCAGCCGAAGTGCTTCGGCGCGCACACCACCACCGCCGGCTCGGCATTGCCGATGAAGTACTCGATCTCGGCGGCCTGGTAGGCGGTGTTCAGCGGCAGGTAGACGAAGCCGGCACGCAGCACCGCGAGGTACAGCATCAAGCCCTCGACCGACTTCTCGGTCTGCACCGCGACGCGGCTGCCGGCCGGCAGCTCCAGCGATTCGAGCAGGTTCGCGAGCATCGCGGTCGCGCGCTCGAGGTCGCGCCAGCTGTAGCTGAGCGGCGCGTCGCCGTCGGCCACCTCGATCGCGGTCGCGTCGAGGTCGGCGGGAAAGGCCGCGCGCAACGCGGCGAACAGGTTTTCACTACTCATCGAACCTCCTCGGGTATCTTCAACCGCGCTTCAACCGCGCTGGAAATGCGGCGGGCGCTTCTCGATGAAGGCCTGGATGCCTTCACGGTGTTGGGGGCTGTCGGCATAGCCGTAGTGCGCGCGGCGCTCGTCGGCGCTCGGCCCGCCGGCGGCCAGCTGGCGCAGCGTGCGCTTGTTGATGCGCGCGGCCTGCGGCGACAGCGCCGCGAGCGCACGCGCGCGCTGCAGCGTGTGCGGCGCGACCTGTTCGTCGGCCACCACCGCATGCACCAGGCCGCGCTGCAGCGCAAGCGAGGCATCGACCAGGCGCGCCTCGAGCAGCATCTCGCGCAAGGTGGGCGCGGGCACCACGCGCGCCAGCAGCTGCAGCTCGCCCGGTGCCATCGGGAAGCCGAGCTTCGCGATCGGTGCGCCGAAGCGGCTGCCCATGCCGGCGATGCGGATGTCGCAGCAGGCGGCGATCTCGAGCCCGCCGCCGACGCAGGCGCCCTCGATCTGCGCGATCACCGGGATGTCGCAGTCGAGCAGCGCCTGCAGCGCGGGCGCGACGGTGTGCTCGTGGAAATCGTGCAGCCGCTGCTCGTCGAAGCGGAACTGCGCGAACTCGCCGATGTCGCCGCCGGACGCGAACTGCCCGTCGGCCCCGCAGACGATCACCGCATGCGGCGCATCCGCCGCATCCTGCGCCTGCAGCCGCACGAACACGTCGCGCAGCGCCTGCCACATCGCGATGTCGATCGCGTTGTGCTTGCCGGGGTGGGCGATGACGACCCGGGCGATGCCGGGTTCGTCATGGCTCAGCGTGATGGAACCGGGCACGCGCGCCTCGTCAATCAAGTTTTGCGCCGGAGGCCTTGACGACGTCGGCCCAGCGCTTGATCTCGCCGTTGACGAACTTGCCGAACGCGTCGCCGTACAGGTTGGGCGTCTCGGCACCGAGGCCGTTCCAGGCCTTCACGAGGTCGTCGGAGGTGAGCGCCTTCTTCATCTCGGCGCGCATCGCCTCGACGATCTCCTTCGGCGTGTTCTTCGGCGCCCACAGGCCGTACCAGGTGGCGACCTGGTAGGTGGGCAGGCCGGCCTCGGCCGAGGTCGGCACGTCGGCGAAGCCCGGTGCGCGGCGCTCGGAGGCGACGGCCAGCGCCTTGATGCGCCCGCCCTTGATGTGGTTGGCTGACGAACCGAGGCCGTCGAACATCATGTCGACCTGGCCGGCGATCAGGTCCTGCAGCGCCGGGCCCGCCCCGCGGTACGGGATGTGGGTGATGAAGGTCTTGGTCTGCAGCTTGAACAGCTCGCCGGCCAGGTGGTGCGAGGTGCCGTTGCCGGCCGAGCCGTAGTTCAGCTTGCCGGGGTTCTTGCGGGCGTACTCCAGCAGGCCCTTCAGGTCGGTGACCGGCACGCGCTGCGGGTTGACCACGATCACCTGCGGCACGCTGGAGATCAGGCCCACCGGGATGAAGTCGGTCTCGATGTTGTAGTCGAGCTTCGGGTACATCGACGGGGCGATCGCGTGGTGCACCGCGCCCATGAAGAAGGTGTAGCCGTCGGGCGCCGCATGCGACGCGACGGTGGCGCCGACGTTGCCGCCCGCACCGCCCTTGTTGTCGATCAGGAACTGCTTGCCGGCGTTCTTGCTCATCAGCCCGAACAGCGGGCGCGCGAACGCATCGGTGCCACCGCCCGCCGGGAACGGCACGACGATCGTGACCGGCTTGCTCGGCCAGCCGCCGCTCTGTGCGCCGGCGAACGGCACGGCCAGCGTGGCCGCCGCGGCGGCGCCGGTGCGAAGAACGTCTCGTCGTGTCGGCGCGCGTCGTGAATCGAAGCTCATGGTGTCTCCCGGTCGTTGAGTGTGGAGCAGGGCGGGCCGCGCTCGGCCCGTTGGGTGCGGAAGCGCTTGCCTTCCTACAGCAGGGCGGCCACGGCGCGCGAATGCGCCACGTCGCCCTGGGTGAATTTCTCGTGGCTGGTCTCGACCTTCTGCAGGTCGTAGAGGTAGTTGACCATCATCCCGAACGATTGCTTGAGTCCTTTGCGCGAGAGGTTACCCGAAGGATTGAGCCGTTCGAGCCGCGCGCCGTTGTCGAGGTGGAAACGCGCCACCGCATCGCCGCCCGGCGTGGTCGACACGTGCACCAGGTAGGCGGCGCACAGGCGGGCCAGCGCCTCGCGTTCGGCCTCGGCCAGGCCTTGCAGCGTGGCGGCGGTGGCGAGCGTGGCCAGGTCGCCGCCGCTCGCTTCGTCGAGCAGCTCKCGCGCCTGCACCAGCCGCTCGGCCTCGCCGCGCTTCAGGCCGGGCAGCGCGGCCAGGTCGCTGCGGGCCGTCAGCCAGGTGGCGAAGCCGGGGATCGGCGACAGCGTGCAGAAGGTCTTGAGCTGCGGCAGCTCGCGCTTGAGCTGCTCGGCCACGCGCTTGATCAGGAAGTTGCCGAGCGACACGCCCTTCAGCCCCGGCTGGCAGTTGCTGATCGAGTAGAACGCCGCCACCTTGAACTGGTCCGGCGGCAGCGGCTGCGAGTTCTTGTCGATCAGCGGCGCGATCGCGCCCGGCATCTCGGGCAGCAGAGCCACCTCGACGAAGATCAGCGGCTCGTCGGGCAGCTGAGGGTGGAAGAACGCGAAGCAGCGGCGATCGGGCTGCAGCCGCCGGCGCAGGTCGTCCCAGCCGTCGATCTCGTGCACCGCCTCGTGGTGGATGATCTGCTCCAGCAGCTGCGCGGGCGAGCGCCAGTCGACCTTCTGCATCTGCAGGAAGCCGGGGTTGAACCACGACGACAGCAGGTGCAGGAAATCGGCCTCCAGCGCGCGCAGCTCGGGCTGCGCCTTCACGCGGGCGAGCAGCTTGCGGCGCATCGCGACGATGTGCGCGGTGCCGCCCGGCGTGCGGTTGATGCGGCGCAAGAGCTCCTGGCGTGGCGGCTCGGCGAGGTGGGTCAGGCGGATCAGGTTGTCGGCCGAGGGCTCGTCGGCATAGGCCTGCGCCACCGACAGCACCGCCTTCGGGTCGGGGCTGAAATCGCGCGACAGGCGCTCGAAGAAGCCGGCCTGCTGGTCGTCGGGCAGGCCGCTGAAGCGGGCCACCAGGCCGCTCGCGATCGCGACGCTGTTGGCCTCGCCGCGCTCGGAGAGCAGGCGGCGGCAGTCGAGCATCAGGCTGCGCAGCGCGCGGTCGTTGCCGGCGCGGCGGGCGGCGTTCTTCAGGCCTTCAAGCATGGTGTTGTCCCTGGTCGATGGAGGCTTCCTGGGCCGCTTCATGGGCGCGCAGCGCCTTCAGCGCGGCGAGCTGGGCCAGCAGGTGGTCGTGCATCAGCTGCTCGGCGCGCGCGGCGTCGCGCTGCTCGATGGCCTCGATCAGGCGGCGGTGCTCGCCGATCGATTCGTCGATGCGCCCCGGCCAGTTCAGCTGGCGCCCGCGCAGCAGCCGCACGAAGCGGCGCAGGTCGGTGGTGGCGCGGTCGAGCCAGCGGTTGGCGGCCAGTGCCTGCACGGTGCTGTGGAAATCGTGGTTCGCGCGGTAGTAGCCGTCGATGTTGTGCGCCGCGGCGTGCTTCTCGAGCGCCGCATGCAGGC
>NZ_JBFUFP010000150.1:0-8455 GCF_056403375.1 Rhizobacter sp. P2_H2 | reverse complement strand
GGTCGCGACCGCTCTCCTGCCATTGGCCGAGGTTGCCGTCATGCAGGAAGTACACGGCCTGCGCGATCGCGCCGTTGCCGGCACCGGTCTTGAAATAGGTGACGGCCTCCTCGAACATGCCGTGGTCGTCGCACAGCACGCCGATCGCCATGATCGCGGCCATGTTGCACAGGTCCCAGTTGGCCCAGTAGTGCGTGATGTCGGCCCCGTTGTGATCCGCGAGGAAGCTGCTGCACACCGGGTAGAACACGGTGCGCATGTAGTTCTGGAACGCGGCGAAATCGGCGGCAGCCCAGCCGGAATAGCTGCGCATGATCTCGGCCGCATTGGCAAACTCGTGGCCGTACAGGCCCGACGCCAGGAAGCGGTTCGAATCACCCCCGATGGCGGTCATCGTCGTCGCCCATGCGTTCATGATCCGCACGGCCTTGTTGGCGCAATCAACGTCGCCGGACACCTTCCAGCGCAGTGCGCAGGCATAGGCCGCGGCGATGTCACGCGCCAGGATCATGTAGTTCTCGTCGTGCGTGCCGTCATTGCCTCGGTAGAGGGTCGGCTGCGGATCGGGCAGGCCCGTCGGGCTCGCGTAGCGGTTGGCCACCAGCACCTTCCAGTCGTCGATCCACGGTGACGCATTCGCGGCGACTTTCGCGGCCATGCGATCGAAGTCGGCCTGCGTGTGCAGCAGGCCCGGGTGCACGAAACTCGCCGCGGCCGACCCGCTGCCGGTCGCCGTGGCGCCCGCAGCGCAGGTGCCGTCATCCGGGCCTGCGGACCCGGCATCGGTGCCGCCCCCTCCGCCCCCTCCGCACGCCTGCAGCGCCAGCGCAGCCATGCTGACCAGGAAGGTGCGCCGGGACGAGGGTGAGAAATCAGCTGGGGTCTTCGAGTCGGCGGGCCGGTGCATCCGAAGAATCTAGGACCGCTCGCCTTCGAAGTCATGATCAAAGGATGATGGGGCCATCAGGCCGATCGGATGAGCGCCTGCGCTTCCTCCATCATTTCCCGCACGATCTCGCCGGCCGGTTGCACCCGCTTGATGAACTTCACGCTCTCCGAGCCGGCCGGCAGCCCCATCTCCTCGAAGTCCCCGGTCGTCTCCGGCGTCGGCACGATGGCGCTGAACTTGGGCATGCTGTAGTTCTGCTTCAGCGTCAGCGGGAACAGCAGCGTGCTGCCGATGACCGCGGGCGGCGGCGGCGGGTTCGGCACCTGCCCTTCCCTGCCGGCCCATTCATCGACGACCCGGTTGCGCAGCACGCGGTACGGCCGCCCGGGGTACTCCGGCCCGAACAGCGTGGTCGTGACCGTGGCGTGCCCCCGGGCTTCGACGATGCGGCGCTTGTACTCCGGATGCGCATGGGCCTCGCTCGACGCGACAAGGCGCGTGCCCACCCAGACGCCATCGGCCCCGTGGGACAAGGCGTCGACCACCCCCTGGCCATCGGCAATGCCGCCCGAGGCCAGCACCATCAACGGCCGCACGGCCTGGACCACCTGCTGCAGCAGCTTGAGCGTGCGCGTGCCGCTCTTGTTGTGCCCGCCCGCCTGCGAGCCCTGGGCGATCACCGCATCCATCCCGACGGCTGCCGCCTCCAGCGCCTGCGGCACCGAGGCCACCTGCATCCACACCCGGGCCCCCGCCGCATGCAGCCGATCGACCCAGGCCCGCGGCGGCACGTTCATGTGGAACACCACCAGGCGCACCCGCTCGACGATGCAGACATCGATGTGCGCCTCCGTCACCAGCGGTCCGAACGCCGAGTCGTCGAAGATGAAATCCACGCCGAAGGGCCGCGCCGTCATGGCCTTGATCGACTGGATCAGCGCCTGCGTGCCGGGCGGCGGCTCGATGCCGTTGCCCAGCACGCCGATGCCGCCGGCGTTCGACACCGCCGCCACCAGCGACGGCAGCGCGACGAAGCCCATGCCGGCACCGACGAAGGGATGGCGCACGCCGTAGCCGCGCGTGAGCCGGGTGTCGAGGCTGGGCGGGTGGTGGCCACCGGAGGACAGCGCGGGCTCGGCCCGGGCCGGCTCGGCAGCCAACGCCGATCCGCCCAGGCCGGACAACAGCAGCTGGCGCCGGCGCTGCGACGCGATGTCATGGCTCATGGAGGCTCTCCCTGCAAGCGCCTCATTCTGCGCACGCCGCGGAGCAGCGCCATCCACACGAATGACGACGAGCGCACCGGCGCCGGCAACGACACCCTGCTGGGCGGCGCCGKCAACGACGTGCTGCGCGGCGACTCGGGTGCCGACCTGTTCCGCTGGGAGTTCGCCGACCGCGGCAGCGCCGGTGCGCCGGCGGCCRACGTCGTGATGGACTTCGACGTCCGGGCCGCCCGACCGGGTTGCGCCTCGCCTCTCACTCCGTCATCACCACGACCACGCGCGCGTCCGCCTTGCCGGTGGACAGGTACACGTGGCCGACGCCGCTGTCGAAATACGCCGACTCCTGGCGCGCGAGGTCAACCACCTCGCCGGTCTCGAAGTGGATGCGCACGCGGCCCGACAGCACCATCACGAACTCCTGCCCCGGGTGGCGGATGTAGTCGGGGAACTGCGCCATCTGCCGCGCGACGATGATGCCGTGCAGCGGCGTCATGCGCTTGGCCGGGAAGCCGGTGGCGAGCATGCGGTAGTCGTAGTTCTCTGCGTCGTAGCGGGGTGCCGCGTCCAGCGTCGTGCGCACGACCACCGGCCGGCGGCCCGCGGCCGGCGCCGCTTCGGCGAGCGGATCGAACAGCGACGCGATGTCCACCTCGAGAGCGCGCGCGACCGCCGCGAACTTCTCGTAGCTCACCGAGATCTGCCCGAGCTCGATCTTCGACAGGGTCGACAGCGCGACGCCCGAACGGGTGGACAGCGCTTGCAGCGTCAGCCCGTGCCGCTTGCGGATGGCCCGCAGGCGCTCGCCGACACGCTCGCGGTCGGGCAAGGCGGCTGCTGTCGTGCGAGCGGGCGGACGACTCGTCGTTCGAAGCTTGGGCATCGTTTCTCTTGCGGGGGTTGCCGGCATGATTCTCGCATGTGAGAATTCTCGTATGAGAGAATTTGACCTCGCCATCGTCGGCGCCGGCATCGCCGGTGCGTCGCTTGCCTGGCAGCTGGCCGCTGAACGCAGCGTGCTGCTGCTGGAGCGCGAAACCCAGCCCGGCTACCACGCCACCGGCCGGTCGGCGGCCATGTTCATGGAGAGCTACGGCCCGCCGGCCGTGCGTGCGCTCACGCGGGCCAGCCGGGCGTTCTACGAGACGCCACCGGACGGTTTCGCCTCCGCCCCGCTGCTGGCGCCGCGCGGCGTGCTCTACCTCGCCACGCACGGCCAGCAGGCCCTGCTGGACGCCATGCAGCGCACGCTGGCGGCCAGCGGCAGCGTGCTCGAGCGGATCGATGCCGGTGCGGCGCTGGCCCGCGTCGGCTGCCTGCGGCCCGACGTGGTGCACGCAGCGCTCTACGAGCCCGGTGCGCAGGACATCGACGTGAACGCACTGCACCAGGGCTTCCTGCGCGGCATGCGCGCCCGCGGCGGCGAGCTCCGCACCGGCGCGGAGGTCATCGCCGCGCAGCGCAGCAACGAGCGCTGGACGCTGCGCCTGGCCGACGGCGAGGCCGTGCAGGCACGGGCCGTGGTCGATGCCGCGGGCGCCTGGGCCGACGACGTGGCGGCCGTGTTCGGTGCGGCGCCGGTCGGCCTGGTGCCGCACCGGCGCAGCGCCTTCACGTTCAAGGCRCCCGARGGCWYGGACGTGTCGGGCTGGCCGGCCGTGGTCGGTGTCGACGAAAGCTACTACTTCAAGCCCGACGCCGGCCGGCTGCTCGGCTCGCCTGCCAATGCCGACCCGACCGTTCCGCACGACGTGGTGCCCGAGGAGCTCGACATCGCGCTGGGCATCCACCAGATCGAAGCCGTCACGACGCTGACGATCCGCCGGCCCGCCAGCACCTGGGCCGGCCTGCGCTCGTTCGTGCGCGACGGCGAGCCGGTGATCGGCTGGGACGAGCACTGCCCCGGATTCTTCTGGCTCGCCGGCCAGGGCGGCTACGGCATCCAGAGCGCGGCCGGCGCCGCGGCGCTGGCCGCCTCGCTGCTGCGCGGCACCGCCCTGCCGCCCGACCTGGTGCAACAGGGCATCGACGTGCACGCCCTGGCGCCGCAACGTCTGCGCTGACCCCCTTCTCCTTCCGAAAGGATCGCCCATGTCGAGAACCACCACCCGCCTCGCCCCGCTGTTCGCTGTCTTGCTCGGTGTCCTGGGATGCGGCCCGGCATGGGCGGCCGGCTATCCCGAGAAGCCGCTGACGCTCGTCGTGCCCTTCCCGCCGGGGGGTGCGACCGACACGATCGCCCGCGTCGTCGCGAAGGGCATGGGACAGCGGCTCGCCCAGACCGTCATCGTCGACAACAAGGCCGGTGCCGGCACCACGATCGGCGCGGGCGCGGTGGCCCAGGCGGCCCCCGACGGCTACACGCTGCTGATCAGCTCCAACACCACCTTCACGGTCAACCCGGCGCTGAAGGCCAAGCTGCCGTACGACGCACAGAAGAGCTTCGAATCGATCGGCCTGATCGGCACCTCGCCGCTGGTGCTGCTGGCCAACCCGTCGCTGCCGGCCCGCAGCGTGAAGGAGCTGGTCGCGCTCGCCAAGGCGCAGCCCGGCAAGCTGGCCTACGCATCGTTCGGCAACGGCACCACCTCGCACCTGGCCGGCGAGATGTTCAAGCTGGCCACGGGCGTCGACATCCTGCATGTGCCATACAAGGGCAGCTCGCCGGCGATGACGGACCTGATCGGCGGCCAGGTGGCCCTGAGCTTCGACACCAACGTGGCCGCCCTGCCGATGCTGCGGGCCGGCCATGTGAAGGCGCTGGCTGTCACGTCGGCGCGGCGCTCGCCCTCGCTGCCGCAGGTGCCGACCGTCGCCGAGGCCGGCTACCCCGGCTTCGAGATGCTGCCGTGGATCACCATCGTCGCGCCGCGCGGGCTGCCRCCCGCCGTGCAGAAGACGCTGGGCAAGGCGCTCGCCGACACGCTGGCGGACGCCGCCATCCGCGCCGATCTCGAGAAGGCCGGCGTCGACGTGTCGTACGAGCCGGGCTCGTTCTACGATGCGCGCGTGGCGAAGGAGCTGCCGCTGCTGCGAGCCTACGTTCACAAGGCCAACATTCCGCTGGAGTGAACACCATGAGCCACGACCCCACGCTGCCCGAGCGTTCCGCCGTCGAGCTGCGCCGCCTGATCGGCAGCCGGCAGGTCTCGCCGGTCGAGCTGATGGACGCCTGCATCGCGCGCATCGAAGCCTTCAACCCCGCCGTCAACGCGATCGCCGCCACCGACTTCGAACGCGCCCGCGCGAGCGCCCGCCAGGCCGAGGCCGACGTGATGCGCGGCGCGCCGCTGGGCCTGCTGCACGGCCTGCCGCTCGGCGTGAAGGACCTGCTGGACACCGCGGGGCTGCTCACCACCCACGGCAACATCGGCCGGCGCGCGAACGTGCCGGCGCACGACAACTTGCTCGTTGCGCGGCTGCGCGCGGCCGGCGCGATCGTCACCGCCAAGACCAACGTGCCCGACATGGGCGCCGGCGCCAACACGCGCAATCCGGTGTGGGGCGCGACCGGCAACCCCTTCGACCCCGCGCTGAACGCCGGCGGCTCGTCGGGCGGCTCGGCGGCCGCGCTGGCGGTCGACATGCTGCCGATCGCGACCGGCTCCGACACCGGCGGCTCGCTGCGCATCCCGGCGGCCCTGTGCGGCGTGGTCGGCCTGCGGCCCTCGCCCGGCCTGGTGGCCAACGATGCGCGGCCGCTCGGCTGGTCGGTCCTCTCGGTGCTGGGGCCGATGGGGCGCGACGTCGGCGACACCGCGCTGCAACTGGCCGCCACCGTCGGCTTCGACGCGCGCGACCCGCTGTCGCATGCGGCGCACGGCGCGTCGCTCTGGCCGCTCGCCGGGGTGGACCTGTCCCGGCTTCGTGTCGGCACGACCGAAGATTTCGGCCTGTGCATCGTCGACCCGGAGATCCGGCGCGTGTTTCGCGCGCGCGTGGAAGCGATCCGGCCGTGGGTCGCCTGCTGCGAGCCCGTCGACCTCGCGCTGGGCGATGCCGACCGGGCGTTCGACACGCTGCGCGCCGAGAGCTTCGTCGCCGCCTTCGCCGACACCTGGCGCACCGCCCCCGAAACGCTCGGGCCCAATGTGCGCGCCAATGTCGAGATGGCGGCGTCGATCACGCTCGCCGACCGCGCCTGGGCGCACCTCGAGCAGACGCGCATCGCGCGGCGCTTCGCGCACGCCTTCGAGCGCTACGACCTGATCATCGCGCCGACCACGCCGGTCACGCCGTTCCCGTGGACCGAGCTGTATGCCCGGCGCATCGACGGCCAGGACATGCGCAACTACTACCACTGGCTCGGGCTGACCTACGTCGTCACGCTCGCGACGAACCCGGCGCTGTCGCTGCCGTGCGGGCGCGACGAACACGGCATGCCGTTCGGCCTGCAGCTGATCGGTCGGCTGCGCGGGGATGGCGCGCTGCTCGCGGCCGCGCAAGCGCTCGAGCACTGCTTCGAGGCGAGCCCTGCGCTGCGCCGGCCGCGGCCCGACCTGCAAGCGCTGCGTGCGCCGCGGCCCGAGCTGAAGAGCATCGTGACGCATCCGCCCGGGGCATCAGACGACAGGGCAGGCGACACGGCAGGCGGCGCGCCGACCGCGGTCTGACAGGCAGTCCCGGCACCGAAACAAGTGCAGCCGGGTGTATCACACCCTGGCGCTGTCGCCGACTCGGCGCGACAGTCCCCGTGCGCCAATGCGGCGCAGCAACGGGAGCAGCCATGACATCATCCGACGCGACGACACGCCGCAGCATCGCGGCACTCATCGGAAGCCTGCTGATGGGAGGCCCCCTGGTGGCGGCCGCCCAAGGCAACTACCAGCAGACGCACACCGGACAGGGCACCTTCTACGGATACGGCGGCGGCGGCAACTGCTCGTTCCCCAAGCCCACCGGGATCCTCACCGCGGCCATGAACACGGCCGACTACAACACCGCCCAGGCCTGCGGCGCCTGCATCGAGGTGACGAACCTGAACACGCAGCAGTCGGTGGTCGTGCGCGTGGACGACCGCTGTCCGGAATGCGCACCCGGCGATGTCGACCTGTCGCAAGAGGCCTTTGCCGGCATCTCGCCGCTGGGGGCCGGCCGCATTCCGATCAGCTGGAAATACGTGTCGTGCACGCCGCCGGCGGCGAAGGTCTACTTCAAGGAGGGCTCCAGCCCATGGTGGGCCGGCGTGCAGGTGCGCGACCATCGCAGCCCGGTCGCGTCCCTCGCCTGGCGGCCCAGCGGCGGCAGCGGCGCGTACACCCCCCTCGGGCGCGAGATGTACAACTACTTCATCGCCCCGAGCGGCATGGGGCCGGGGCCCTACGACCTGCAGATCACCGACGTGTTCGGCCAGATGATCACGGCGACGGGCGTGGCGCTGGCCGTCACGACGGAGATCGATCTCGGCCTTCAATTCCCGACGGTCCTGCCGTCTCCCGGCAGCTCGTCCGGCGGAGGCGGCAGCGGCGGAGCCGCCCTGCCGGCCACCACGAGCATCGCCGTCGCGAACGACTGGGGCCAGGGCTATTGCAGCAACGTCACCGTGACGAACCCGAATGCGACGCCGCTGACCTGGACGGCGTCCTTCAGCGTCGCCGGCACCACCTACACGTCGTGGAATGCCACGCTGTCGCAAAGCGGCAGCACCGTCACCGCCAGTGGCGTGTCCTGGAACCAGGTGCTGCAGGCCGGGGCGAGCACGTCGTTCGGGTTTTGCGCCAATCGGTGAGCGTGGGCCCGCAGCTCAAGGGGCAGCCGGCATCCGCTCGAACGCCTGCAACGCCGGATCGACGGCATCCCATGCCAGCCCCCGCACGCGGTACGTGAGCACCTGGGGATCGAAGCGCGCGGGCTCGTCGAGGCTGCCCGCCGGCACCGCGATCAGGTCCGGCATCGCCGCAAAGCGCAGGAACACCGGCGTTCCGCAGACCGGGCAGAAGGCGTGCACCTTCACGTTGCCGCTGTCGCCCGCGACCTCCCAGTGCGTCGCCTCGCCGGTGATCGCCATCTCGGCGCGTGCGGCAAAGGTCAGCCAGGAGCCGTGCCCGGTGCCGCTGCGCCGCTGGCAGTCGCGGCACTGGCAGTGGTTCTGGAAGATCGGCGCGTGCTTCGTCGCGTAGCGGATCGCGCCGCACGCGCATCCGCCGGTGTAGGGCGTCGTCATGGCGTCACGCCGCCTTGGGCTTGGCGAAGACATCGATGCCCTGCCCCGTCTCGAGCAGCGACTTCAGGCTCGACAGCACGATCGGCCAGCCCTGCTGGATGCCCTTGGCCATGCCGCTGCCGGCCTCGAGTTCGTCGTGCGTGACGGTCAGCCGCACCATCCCGTCGTACGGCGCCACGT
>NZ_JBFUFP010000149.1:0-8516 GCF_056403375.1 Rhizobacter sp. P2_H2 | reverse complement strand
GCGCTCGCGAGCGCCTCGGCCTCTTCGACTTCGGTGAGGATCTGCTGCACGCGTTCGAGGTAGAGCTCGCCGGTGTCGGTGAGCGCGAGGCGGCGCGTCGTGCGGTTGATCAGGCGGGCGCCGAGGTGCTCTTCGAGGTCGGCCACGAGCCGCGTGACGACGGCCGGCGAGAGGTTCAGCCGGCGTGCGGCCGACGCGAAACTTCCTTCCTCGATCACCCGGGAAAACACCCGCATCGAATGCAGACGATCCATTCCTTCGCCCTCATTGTTTCTTTTTTGACAATGGGGCATTGAAGCACGTGCTGTTTATTGATTCAAGCGCAATGTCTACAGTTCACCCCATCGATGAGGCCAACGCAACAGTGACTCACCGAGGCTGGACAAGACGGCTCTGACAAACCCCTGAAGCCGCCCTGCCTGGAAACGTCAACCTTCTGAAGGAATTCATCATGAGCACCAAGAACTTCGCCGCCCTTGCCACCGTCGCCCTTGCACTGGCTGGCGCCTCCGTCACCGCGTTCGCTGCCGACACCGGCCTGACCCGCGAGCAAGTGCGTGCCGAACTGGCCCGTGCCCGCGCTTCCGGCGAACTGCTGCCGAACTCGGAAAGCTACGGCTACAACAACGCGTCGATCACGCTGCCGAAGGCCGCCGCCGCGACGGCCGACAGCGGCAAGAGCCGTGAGCAAGTGCGTGCCGAACTGGCGCGCGCCCGTGCCGACGGCACGCTGGTCCCGAACTCGGAAAGCTACGGCTACGCGACCCCGGTGGTGGCCGGCACGAGCCGCACCCGCGCCGAAGTGCGTGCCGAGGCGATCGAAGCCGCCAAGGCTCACAAGAGCGACGCCAGCTACGGCGCGCTGTCGACCGGCTACTGATCGCTGACGCGCAGAGCGCGCAACGGTTGTGGGACACCGCAGAGGCCGCCTTCGGGCGGCCTCTGTCGTTGGGTAGCGCGGTGGGGTATCCGTTCCGCGCGAGAATGGGCGACCCCCAACCCCCGATGCGGCGCACGCCACAAGCCTGCGCCGCGTTGCCATTGGCGCCGCCATGTCAGCCTTCTTCCTGCAACGCATCCACCCGACCGACGCGCCCCGCGGCGAGCCGCCGCCCGGCCTGCTGGCCTTCTACTGGCACTTCATCCGCCAGACGCGCTGGCTGTACGTCGCGATGTTCGCCACCGGGCTGGTGGTGGCCGGGGTCGACACGCTGGTACCGGTCTTCATCGGCAGGCTGGTCACGCTGATGCAGGCGCCCGATCGCGCCGCCGCGTTCAGCGCTGCCGCGCCGATGCTGCTCGGCATGGCCGCGCTGGTGCTGTTCGGCCGGCCGCTCGCGCTGCTGGCCGACACGATGGTGCGCAACATCGCGGTGGTGCCGGGCGTCACCAGCCTGATCCGCTGGCAGAGCCACTGGCACGTGGTGCGCCAGGGCTGGACCTTCTTCCAGAACGATTTCGCCGGCCGCATCGCCAACCGCGTGATGCAGACCAGCAACGCGGTGCGCGAGAGCGTGGTCAGCTCGATCCGCGCGATCTGGTACATCGTGATCTACGGCGTCACCGCGCTGGTGCTGATGGCCAGCGCCGACTGGCGGCTCGCCGTGCCGACCGTGCTGTGGTTCGCGAGCTACGTGTTCTTCCTGCGGCATTTCGTGCCGCGCATGCGCGACCTGGCGCGCGCCAGCTCGGAGTTGCGCTCGGCGCTGATGGGGCGCGTGGTCGACAGCTACACCAACATCCTGACCGTGAAGCTGTTCGCCCGCGCGCGCGACGAAGACGCCTACGTGCGCGAGAGCGTCGACGAGCACACGCTCGCGATCGCCGCGCACATGAAGCTCACGACGCAGTTCATGGCGACGCTGTCGGCGATGAACGCGCTGTTCCTGGTCAGCACCGCGACCATCGGCGTGCTGCTGTGGGCGAACGGGCACATCGCCGCCGGCATGGTGGCCACCGCGCTGCCGCTGGCCTGGCAGATCGCGAGCGTCGCCGGCTGGGTCAGCTGGGAAGTGACCGGCATCTTCGAGAACGTCGGCGTGGTGCAGGAGGGCATGGAGACGATCGCGGTGCCGCACACGCTGGTCGACAAGGCGGGGGCTCGCCCGCTCGAGGTGACGCGCGGCGAGATCCGCTTCGAGCACCTGACCTTCACCTACGGCCGCGGCGACGGCAAGCGCGTGCTCGACGAGCTCGACCTGGTCGTGAAGCCGGGCGAGCGCGTCGGGCTGGTCGGCCSCTCGGGCGCCGGCAAGTCGACGCTCGTGAACCTGCTGCTGCGCTTCCACGAGGTGGAGCAGGGCCGCATCCGCATCGACGGGCAGGACATCGCCGACGTCACGCAGGAGAGCCTGCGCGGCGCGATCGGCCTGGTGACGCAGGACACCTCGCTGCTGCACCGCTCGATCGCCGCCAACATCGGCTACGGCCGGCCGGACGCGACGGCCGGGCAGGTCGAAGCGGCAGCGCGCAAGGCGCAGGCGCACGGCTTCATCCAGGAGCTGCAGGACTGGAAGGGCCGCACCGGCTACGAGGCGCACGTCGGCGAGCGCGGCGTGAAGCTCTCCGGCGGCCAGCGCCAGCGCGTCGCGATCGCCCGCGTGGTGCTGAAGGACGCGCCGATCCTGGTGCTCGACGAAGCCACCTCGGCACTCGACAGCGAGGTCGAGCTCGCGATCCAGGACCAGCTGCTGAACCTGATGGAAGGCAAGACGGTGATCGCGATCGCGCACCGGCTGTCGACGATCGCCCGCATGGACCGGCTGATCGTGCTGGAGCAGGGCCGCATCGTCGAGCAGGGCACGCACGACGAGCTGCTGCAGCTCGACGGCCAGTACGCGCTGCTGTGGAAGCACCAGTCGGGCGGCTTCCTGGCGCATGACCAGCCCCTGCCTGCAGACCGCGGCGAGGACGACGAGGTCGTGATCGACGACGCACCGCTCGACGAGCTGCGCTCGGCCCAGCAGCCCGAGCCCGCGGGACAATAGCGCCCATGCTCCGAATCACCGAACTGCGGCTGCCGCTCGACCATGCCGAAGGCGCGCTGCGCCCGGCCGTGCTGCAGCGCCTGGGCCTGGCCGATGCCGCGCTGAAGTCCGCCACCGTCTTCAAGCGCAGCTACGACGCGCGCAAGAAGTCCGCCATCGTGCTGATCTACACCGTCGACTGCGAGCTTGCCGACCCGGCCGGCGAGGCCGCGCTGCTGCAGCGCTTCGCGACCGATCCGCACATCAAGCCGTCGCCCGACACCTCGTACAAGTTCGTCGGCCACGCGCCGGCCGATTTCGAGGGCTCGGGTCGCCTGCGCCCGCTGGTCGTCGGCTTCGGGCCGTGCGGGCTGTTCGCCGCGCTGATCCTCGCGCAGATGGGGCTGCGGCCGATCGTGCTGGAGCGCGGCAAGGAAGTGCGCCAGCGCACCCAGGACACCTGGGGCCTGTGGCGCAAGAATGTCCTGAACCCCGAATCGAACGTGCAGTTCGGCGAGGGCGGCGCCGGCACCTTCTCCGACGGCAAGCTGTGGAGCCAGATCAGCGACCCGCGCCACCTGACGCGCAAGGTGCTGACCGAGTTCGTCAAGGCCGGCGCGCCGGAAGAGATCCTGTTCGTCAGCAAGCCGCACATCGGCACCTTCCGGCTGGTCAGCATGATCGAGAAGATGCGCGCCGAGATCGAAGCGCTGGGCGGCGAGATCCGCTTCGAGCAGCGCGTGACCGATGTGCTCATCGAAGGGGGCCCCGAGGGCCGGCACATCCGCGGCGTGACGCTCGCGTCCGGCGAGCAGCTGCGCGCCGACCACGTCGTGCTGGCGCTCGGCCACAGCGCGCGCGACACCTTCGCGATGCTGCACGAGCGCGGTGTCTTCATGGAGGCCAAGCCGTTCTCGGTCGGTTTCCGCATCGAGCATCCGCAGTCGATCATCGACCGCGCACGCTTCGGCCCGAACGCCGGCAACCCGATCCTCGGCGCGGCCGACTACAAGCTGGTGCACCACGCCGCCAACGGCCGCTCGGTCTACAGCTTCTGCATGTGCCCGGGCGGCACGGTGGTGGCGGCCACCTCGGAGGTCGGCCGCGTCGTGACGAACGGCATGAGCCAGTACTCGCGCAACGAGCGCAACGCGAATGCCGGCATCGTCGTCGGCATCTCGCCGCAGGACTATGCGCAGGATCCGGATGCGCCGGGGCCGGTCAATCCGCTGGACGGCATCGCGTTCCAGCGCCGGCTCGAGTCGCGCGCCTTCGAGCTCGGCGGCGGCACCTACGAGGCGCCCGGCCAGCTGGTCGGCGATTTCGTCAAGGGCCAGCGTTCCCGCGAGTTCGGCAGCGTGCTGCCGTCGTACAAGCCGGGCGTGCTGCTCGGCGACCTGCACACTAGCCTGCCGGCGTACGCCATCGAGGCGATCCGCGAGGCGCTGCCGGCGTTCGAGCGGCAGATCAAGGGCTTCTCGATGCCCGATGCGGTGCTCACCGGCGTCGAGACGCGCACCTCGTCGCCGCTGCGCATCACGCGCGGCAAGGACTGGCAGAGCCTGAACGTGAAGGGCCTGTACCCGGCCGGTGAGGGCGCGGGCTATGCCGGCGGGATCATGTCGGCCGGCGTCGACGGGATCGAGGTGGCCGAGGCGCTGGGCGCGTCGATGCTCCGCTGACGACTACGGGCTGACCAGGTAGTCGAGCGCCAGCGTCGCCAGCGCCTTCACGCCCAGGGGCAACGCCGCCTCGTCGAAATCGAAGTCCGGCGCATGGTTCGGCGGCGCGTTCTGCGGCGTCTTGCCGGGCGGCGTCGCGCCGAGGATGAAGAACAGCCCCGGCACCTGCTTCTGGTACTCCGAGAAATCTTCCGACGCGCTGATCTTCGGCAGCTCCATCACGCGGTTGCCGCTCGCGCGCTGCAACGAAGGCATCATCCGCGCGAGCAGCTCGCGCGGGTTGTCGGTGACGGCATAGGTGGCCGGCCCGAAGCTGACGCTCGCCTGCGCGCCGCTGGCCGCGGCGATCGATTCGGCGGTCGTCACGATGCGCCGCTTCGCCTCTTCGCGCATCTCCTCGTCGAAGCTGCGCAGCGTGCCGCGCATCTCGACGCTGTCAGGCAGCACGTTCTCGCGGTTGCCGCCGTGGATCGACGCGATGCTCAGCACCGCCGGCTCATGGCTGATGTTCAGCTGGCGGCTCACGATGGTCTGCAGCCCGGTGATGATCTGCGCCGAGACGACGATCGGATCGATGCCGCCCCACGGCGCGCCGCCATGCGTGCCGCGGCCCCGCACCGTGATGCGCAGCGAATCGGCACCGGCCAGCATCGGCCCGCCGCGCACGCCGAGCGTGCCCGAGGCCAGGTTCGGAGAGAGGTGCAGGCCGAACACCGCATCGACCTTCGGGTTCTCGAGCACGCCTTCCTCGACCATCGCGCGCGCGCCCCAGCTGTCGGCAGCGGTCGACGGCAGGTCGGCGAGGCCTTCCTCGGCCGGCTGGAAGATGAACTTCACGCGGCCGGGAACCTGCGCACGCAGCCCGGCCAGCAGCTCGGCCACGCCCATCAGGATCGCGGTGTGGCCGTCATGGCCGCAGGCGTGCATCACCGGCGTCTGCACGCCCTGGTAGCGGCCGGTCTGCTGCGAGGCGAACGGCAGGTTCGTCGCCTCGGCCACCGGCAGCGCGTCCATGTCGGCGCGCAGCGCGACCACGCGCGACCCCGGCAGCCCGCCGCGCAGCAGGCCGACCACGCCGCGTCCGCCGACGCCGGTCGTCACCTCCAGGCCCAGCCGGCGCAGGTGCTCGGCCACCAGCGCGGCGGTGCGCACCTCCTGGCCGGAGAGCTCGGGATGGGCGTGGATGTCGCGGCGCCAGGCGACCAGGCGCGGCACGATCGGTGCCAGTCGCGCATCGAGGGCCTGGGGGTCTGCGCCCTGAGGCTGCGCCAGGGCGATGTTGGCAAGAAGCAGGCTGCAGGCGATGACGTGCGCGGCCCTCGAGCCTTGCCTCAAGGGCAGGCCGCCATCACCTGCGCCACCGCCGCCGTCAGCTTCTTCCCGTACGGCACATGCAGGAACTCGTTCGGCCCGTGCGCATTGCTCTTCGGGCCGAGCACGCCGCAGACCATCATCTGCGCCTTCGGGAAGCCCTTCTGCAGCAGGCTCATCAGCGGGATCGTGCCGCCCTGGCCGACGTAGCCGCAGGGCGCGCCGAACTGCGCCTGCGACGCGCTGTTCAGCGCATCCTCCAGCCACGGCGCCAGGCTCGGCGCATTCCAGCCGCTCGCGCCGTACGCACCGGCCCGGCCATCGGCCGCGAAGGTCACGCGGGCGTTGTACGGCGCGTTGTCCTCCAGCAGCGTCTTCAGCTGCATCGCGGCCTCGTTGCCGTCGACCAGCGGCGGCACCCGCAGGCTCAGCTTGAACGCGGTGTACGGACGCAGCACGTTGCCGGCGTTCTTCAGCTCGGGGAAGCCGTCGGCACCGGTGACGCTCAGCGTCGGGCGCCAGGTGCGGTTCAGCAGCGCCTCGGTCGGGTCGGTCGTGGTGGGCAGCGTCGGGCCGCCGTCGGCACCGCAGGCCCACGGAAAACGCTTCCAGACCTCGTCGCCGAGGATCTCGGCCGTCGCCTTCGCCTGCGCGAGGCGATCGCCGGGGATCTCGCAATGGAAGCTCTCCGGCAGCAGGCGGCCGGTCTTGCTGTCCTCGAGCCGGTCCAGCACCTGGCGCAGGATGCGGAAGCTCGACGGCACCAGCCCGCTGGAATCGCCGGAGTGGATGCCCTCGGTCAGGATCTCCACCTTCAGCACGCCGCTGACCATGCCGCGCAGGCTGGTCGTCAGCCACAGCTGGTCGTAGTTGCCGGCACCGCTGTCGAGGCAGACGACCAGGCTCACGTTGCCCAGCCGCTCGCGCAGCACGTCGAGGTAGGCCGGCAGGTCGAACGAGCCGCTCTCCTCGCAGGCCTCGATGATGCCGACGCAGCGCGGGCGCGGGATGCCCTGCCGGTCGAGCGCCATGATCGCCGTCAGCGACGCGTAGACCGCGTAGCCGTCGTCGGCGGCGCCGCGGCCGTACAGCAGGCCGTTCTCGTACTTCGGCGTCCAGGGCCCCAGGTCGCTGCGCCAGCCGTTGAATTCGGGTTGCTTGTCGAGGTGGCCGTACAGGCAGATGGTGTCGGTGCTGCCGGCCTTGGTCGCCGGCACCTCGAAGAAGATCACCGGCGTGCGCCCTTCGATCCGGACCACTTCCAGCTTCAGCCCGGCCACCTTCTTGCTCTCGACCCAGCTGGCGGCGTCGCGCACCACCCGCTCGAGGTGCCCGTTCTTCTGCCAGTCGGCATCGAACATCGGGCTTTTGGCCGGGATCGCGATGTAGTCGGTCAGCGCCGGGACGATCTCTTCGTCCCACGTGCGGTTGGCAAACTCGGCGATCGCGGTGGCTTCGTCGGGCTGCAGCGGAAGGTTGGGGTCGCGAGCGTTCATGGCCGGTTCTCCTGGAGCAGTGAATCCCTTGTGGGGAATTGCCGAGTGTAGAACCGAGCGCCTCAGGCTATGCTGATCCGATCCACAAGAACACACGAGGAGACAGGGATGCACCAATGCGTCACACAGGCCGCAGGGCTGATGGCGGCTGTGCTGCTGGGCGGTGCGGTCGGCCATGCCGAGGAGGCGCAGCATCCCTGGGTGGTCGCGTCACCCCTGGCAGTCAAGGAGACCTACTTCAGCAACCTGAGCTCCGGGGCGAGCATCGAGACACCGTTCGTGCTGAAGTTCGGCCTCAGCGGCATGGGGCTGGCGCCGATCACCAAGCCGCAGCCGCGCACCGGGCACCACCACCTGCTGATCAACCGCGAGCTGCCGCTCGATTTCTCGAAGCCGCTGCCCTTCAACGACCAGTATGTGCACTTCGGCAAGGGCCAGATGGAGACGGTGCTGACGCTGGCGCCCGGCGACTACACGCTGCGCCTGGTGCTGGCCGACGACAAGCACATCCCGAACTTCGTCTACAGCAAGCCGTTGCGCATCACGGTGACGAAGAAGAATGCCGACCTCGACCCGGCCAGCCTGGGGGCGCCCGGTGTCGAGCTGATGCTGCCGGTGGCCGAGGCGTCGGCCGGCAAGCCGCTGCAGGTGCGCTTCCATGCGTCGCGGCTGAATGTGTCGCACATCGCGCTGCAGGAGAAGGGCACCGGCCACTTCCGGCTGAGTGCGCTGCGCGACGGGGCCAAGCCCGAGACGCTGGACTTCCCCGGTGGACAGACCGAGGCGTGGATCAAGCCGCCGCCCGGGCGCTACCAGCTCAGGCTGGAGTTCGTCGACAACCTGGCGCCGGCCACGGTGCTGGCCACGGCGGCGGCGCAGTCGATCACGGTCCTGCCGAAGTGAATCGTCGCAGCCCGGCCTGCAGCGCGGCGAACACCTCCGCCTGCTCGGGCTCGTTGAAGATCTCGTGGAACAGCGCCGGGAACGCCTGCGCCGTGACGACCGCCTGCGGAGCCGCCGCGGCGAACGCCCGGCTGCCGGCCGGCGCGACGCAGCGGTCG
>NZ_JBFUFP010000148.1:0-8546 GCF_056403375.1 Rhizobacter sp. P2_H2 | reverse complement strand
TCGCTGTTCTGGCTCTCGATGGGCGTGGTCGCCGCGCCGGTGTTCAAGCGCTGGCTTGCGCCCGTGCTCGATCGCACCTCCAGCAACGCGACGCTGCCGACCGGGAGCCTGGCATGAGCGGCAAGATCACCTTGGTCGGCATCGGCCCCGGCGCCGTCGAGCACATGACGCAGCGCGCCCGCGAGGCGATCGCCGAGGCCGATGTCGTCGTCGGCTACGTCACCTACATCAAGCTGGTCGCCGACCTGCTCGAGGGCAAGGAGGTCGTGCGCAAGGGCATGACCGAGGAGCTCGACCGGGCCGTCAGCGCGCTCGAAGCAGCCCGCGCCGGCAAGAAGGTCGCGCTGATCTCGTCGGGCGATGCCGGCGTCTACGGCATGGCCGGGCCGACCTACGAGGTGCTGTTCCAGGCCGGCTGGACGCCGGCCGACGAGGTGCAGGTCGAGGTGGTGCCCGGCGCCTCGGCGATCAACGCCTGCGCGGCCCGCGTCGGCGCGCCGCTGACGCACGACTTCTGCTCGATCTCGCTGAGCGACCTGCTGACGCCGTGGCCGGTGATCGCGCGCCGGCTCGATGCCGCCGCGCAGGCCGACTTCGTCGTCGCGCTCTACAACCCGAAGAGCGGCCGCCGCACGCGGCAGATCGTCGAGGCGCAGCGGCTGTTCCTGCGCCACCGCCGGCCCGACACGCCGGTGGCCGTCGTCAAGAGCGCGTACCGGCGCCGCGAGCGCATCGAGTTCACGACGCTCGACACGATGGCCGACAGCGAGATCGGCATGCTCAGCACGGTGCTGATCGGCAACAGTCACACCTTCGTGCGCGACGGGCTGATGGTCACGCCGCGCGGCTACGCGAACAAGTACGACATCGAGCAAGGCGGCGAGACGCGCGACGGCGAACGCGCCGGCCGCTCGCTGAGCACCGGCTTGCTCGGCTGGCTCGAAACACTGCACGCGCAGCTCGCCGAGGGCCACACCCTCGCCGACCTGGCGCGGCTGCACGGGCTGCCGGCCGACTACCTCGCGGCGACGCTGGCCGAGCCGGTCGAGATCGCCGCCGGCAGCACGAGCAACGACGAGGGGGAGGGCTGAGACCCGCGCGGAGGCGAGCCGATGGCCCCCGCGCGGCAGCCACGACCAGGCGAACACCACGCGTGGCATCTGCGGGAATGCGGATGCAGCGCAGCGACGAGCTTTCAACGATGCCACAGCGCAAGCTGCCCCCCGCCCTGGCCGCCACGGCCCTGGCGATGAACTTGTTCACCCCTGCCCCGGCCGCGGCCGAGGACAGCCCTGCCGCCCTGGCCCCCGTGATCATCATCGGCCGCGGCCAGGACCTGATCGGCGTTGCCGATTCGGCCACCGAAGGCAAGGTCAGCGCCCAGCAGCTGACGAACCGGCCGCTGCTGCGCCCGGCCGAGGTGCTGGAGACGGTGCCCGGCATGACCGTCACGCAGCACAGCGGCGACGGCAAGGCCAACCAGTACTTCCTGCGCGGCTTCAACCTCGACCACGGCAGCGACTTCGCGAGCTTCGTCAATGGCATGCCGGTCAACATGGCGAGCCATGCGCACGGCCAGGGCTACATGGACCTCAACTTCCTGATCCCCGAGCTGATCGGCGCGATGCGCTACCGCAAGGGCGTCTACGCGGCCGAGGACGGCGATTTCGCGACCACCGGCTCGGCGCGCATCGACTACCAGCGCGCGCTGCCGGCGCCGATGGTCGACCTGAGCGTCGGCGCGCACGACTTCCGCCGCGTGCTCGCCGGGGGCAGCCGGCCACTCGGCCAGGACAAGGACAGCGGCCCGACCTTGCTGGCCGCCTTCGAGGCCGCGACCAACGACGGCCCGTGGCAGCAGCCGGAGCGGCTGCGCAAGGTCAACGGCGTGCTGCGCCTGTCCGAGGGCACGGCGCGCGACGGCCATGCACTGACCGCGATGGCGTACCACGCCGAATGGAACGCCACCGAGCACGTGCCCGAGCGCGCGATCAGCTCCGGCGAGATCGACCGCTTCGGCGAGCTGATGCCGGGCGACGGCGGGCGCACGCACCGCCACAGCCTGTCGGGCGACTGGGCCGGCAGCGACGGCAGCACTCGCACGCAGGTCAGCGCCTACGTGATCGACTACGGGCTGAACCTGTTCTCGAACCCGTCCGGCACCATCAACGGCCCGCAGGGCGACCAGCATGAGCAGGCCGACGAGCGCACCGTGTGGGGCGGCCAGGTGGCGCGCCACTGGGCGATCGCTCCGGCCGGCCGCGAGACCGAGCTGACGCTGGGCGCGCAGCTGCGCCACGACCGCATCGCCACGCTGGGCCTGTACGACACGGTGAACCGCGAACGGACCGGCACCGTGCGCGAGGACCGCGTGCGCGAGACGCTGCTGGGCCTCTACACCGAGGCGCGCACGCAATGGCAGCCGTGGCTGCGCAGCGACCTGGGCCTGCGCGTCGACACCGTGCGCGCGAACGTGACGCCGACCGGTGGCGCCGACAACTTCCAGAACGGCGGCAGCGCCCGCGCCCATCAATACAGCCCGAAGCTGGGGCTGGCCTTCGGCCCGTTCGGCGAGGCCCTGCGCACCGAGCTGTATGCGAACTGGGGCCGCGGCTTCCACAGCAACGACGTGCGCGGCGTGACCGCGGCCGTCGACCCGGTGCCGGCGCTGGTGCGTGCCACCGGCAGTGAAGTCGGACTGCGCGCGGTGCCGCTGTCGGGCTGGAACACCAGCCTGTCGCTGTGGCAGGTGAAGCTGGCCTCCGAGCTGGTGTTCGTCGGCGACGCGGGCGTGACCGAGCCGAAGGGGGCCTCGAAGCGCGTCGGCGTCGAGTGGTCGAACGACTGGCAGGTCAACCGCTGGCTGCTGGATGCCGACGTGGCCTGGTCGCGTGCGCGCTTCGAGCAGGAGGCGGAGCCGGGCAGCGGTACCCACGTGCCGAACGCGATCCCGCGCTCGGCCTCGTTCGCGCTGGCCGCCGACGACCACGGCGCGTGGTTCGGTGGATTGCGCTGGCGCTACATCGGCAGCTATGCGCTGGAGGAGACCGGCACGCAGCGTTCGTCGTCGCTGTGGACCGCGAACCTGAAGGCCGGCTGGCGCGCCGGCCCGTCGCTGCAGTTCACGCTCGACGTGCTGAACCTGTTCGATCGCGAAGCGAACGACATCGAGTACTGGGGTGCTGCCTGCTCGAAGGCCGACGGCCCGGCCTGCAACGGCGGCGCCGGCATCGACGGCCGGCTCGTGCACCCGATGGAGCCGCGCACGCTGCGCGTCTCGATGCGAGCCACCTTCTGACGACCCACCGAGGAGCGCAAGCCCATGACTGACGAAGTGATCAAGCCCAAGATCGGCGACTACCGCCGCCACCTGCTGATCTGCACCGGCCCGCGCTGCACCCAGCAGGGCGAATCGCAGGCCCTGTTCGACAGCCTGGGCGACAAGTTCAAGGCCGCAGGGCTGCACGAGGGCGAACTGCGCGTGAAGCGCAGCCGCGTCAGCTGCTTCGCCGCCTGCAAGGGCGGCCCGGTGATGTGCGTGCAGCCCGACGGCACCTGGTACTACAACGTGACGCCGGCCAACATGGACCGCATCATCGAGCAGCACCTGGTCGGCGGGCAGCCCGTCGAGGACCTGGTGTTCCACCAGGGCCCGACCGGCTGAGTCAGAAGCCTTCCTCGACCAGTTCGGCCGCGCGAATCAGCGCGCGCGCCTTGGCCTCGGTTTCCTTCCATTCGAGCTCGGGCACCGAATCGGCGACCACGCCGGCCGCGGCCTGCACGTACAGCGTGTTGTCCTTCACGATGCCGGTGCGGATCGCGATCGCCACGTCCATGTCGCCGGCAAAGCTCAGGTAGCCGCAGGCGCCGCCGTAGATGCCGCGCTTGACCGGCTCGAGCTCGTCGATGATCTCCATCGCGCGCACCTTGGGCGCGCCGGTCAGCGTGCCGGCCGGGAAGGTCGCGCGCAGCACGTCGAGGCTGGTCATGCCGTCCTTCAGCAGGCCCTCGACGTTGCTGACGATGTGCATCACGTGCGAATAGCGCTCGACCGTGAAGGCCTCGGTCACCTTCACGGTGCCGGTCTTCGCGATGCGGCCGATGTCGTTGCGCGCCAGGTCGATCAGCATCACGTGCTCGGCGCGCTCCTTCGGGTCGGCGCTCAGCTCGGCCTCGAGCGCCTTGTCCTGCGCCGGCGTCGCGCCGCGCGGGCGGGTGCCGGCGAGCGGGCGGATCGTGACCTTCTCGCCCTCGGGCGTGGTCTCCTGGCGCACCAGGATCTCGGGCGAGGCGCCGACGATCTGGAAATCGCCCATGTCGTAGAAGTACATGTACGGCGACGGGTTCAGCGAGCGCAGCGCGCGGTACAGGCTGAGCGGCGATTCGGTGTAGCGCTTCTTCAGCCGCTGGCCGACCTGCACCTGCATCATGTCGCCGGCCGCGATGTATTCCTTGGCCTTCAGCACCGCGGCGAGGTAGTCCTCCTTCGCGAACTCGCGCTCCACCGCGTGCGAGGTGCCGCGCCGCACCGGCGGCGCGGTGACGCTGTACTTCAGCTTGTCGCCGAGTTCGGCCAGCCGCCGCTTCGCCTTGAAGAAGGCCTCCGGCTGGCCCGGGTCGGCATAGACGATCAGGTAGAGCCGGCCCGACAGGTTGTCGATGACGGCCAGCTCCTCGCATTGCAGCAGCAGGATGTCGGGCGTGTCGAGGCCGCCGGGCAGCTCGGTCTTCGCGAGCTTGTGCTCGATGAAGCGCACCGCGTCGTAGCCGAAGTAGCCGGCCAGGCCGCCGCAGAAGCGCGGCAGCCCGGGCCGCAGCGCGACCTTGAAGCGCTTCTGGTAGCTGGCGATGAAATCGAGCGGAYTGCCTTCGTGCGTCTCGACGACCTGGCCGTCGGTGACGACCTCGGTGCGAAAGCCGGTGGCGCGCAGCTGCGTGCGCGCCGGCAGGCCGATGAACGAATAGCGGCCGAAGCGTTCGCCGCCGACCACCGATTCGAGCAGGAAGCTGTGCTTGCCGCTGCCGGTGCCGTAGGCGAGCTTCAGGTAGAGCGACAGCGGGGTCTCGAGATCGGCGAATGCTTCGGCGATCAGCGGGATGCGGTTGAAGCCCTGCGAGGCGAGGCTCTTGAATTCAAGTTCGGTGATCACGTTCGAGGGCCCTCCACGGCCCGGCGCGGCGCCCGGGGGCCGGCCTGGTGACTGCATTCTTCGGGTGGCACGCGGCGCGCGATGTGCGGCGGGCGCGGCGGCCTATGGAGCCGGAGGGCGGGGACTGCAAGAGCCCCGGGCCCGCGGCAAGCAAACGCGGATCAGGCCCGCCAGGGCCAGGCTCCCCGGTCGTTCGACCCCTTGGTTTGCTTGCGTGCGATGAACATCGAAAAAGTGTAGCAGGCTTGGCATTCCATCCCGGAGGGCGATGGTTCGTCCGTGAAATCATGAATGGACCCACCCTTGTCACTGTCAGACACTCCTGCGTTGCCCTGAGCGCCCCATACTGGGGTGTCGGGCTCACGATGACAACGAGATGGAGACTGCCGTGATTCGTCGAACCTTCCTGCTGGCCGTGACGGCCGCTGCCCTGTCGGCACCTCTGCTGGCGCAGGCCCAGGCCCAACCCCAGGCCATCGAACTGGCAGGCGTGCGCTACGAACCCACCGCGCAGGTGGGCAACACCAGGCTGGTGCTCAACGGCGCCGGCATCCGCTACAAGGCGATCTTCAAGGTCTACACCGCCGGCCTGTACCTGACGGCCAAGGCCACCACGCCCGAGGCGGTGCTCGCGACGCCGGGCCCGCGCCGCATGCACATCACGATGCTGCGCGACATCGACGCGAACGAGCTCGGCAAGCTGTTCACGCGCGGCATGGAGCAGAACACCACGCGCGACGACTTCATGAAGTCGATCGCCGGCACGCTGAAGCTGAGCGAAGTGTTCTCGGCGAAGAAGAAGCTGGTCGCCGGCGACTCGTTCTTCGTCGACTGGACCCCGGGCCAGGGCACGGTGATCGTCGTCAACGGCAAGCCGGCCAACGAGCCGATCAAGGAACCCGAGTTCTATTCGTCGCTGCTGAAGATCTGGCTCGGCCACTCGCCGGCCGACTCGGCGCTGAAGGACGCTCTGCTGGGCAAGCAGGCGACCGGCAACGGCGCCGGTGCAGGCAACAACTAGCCGATCACCAGCTGGTCAATCCGGTCGATGARCCCGTCGGCATCGACCTCGCGCACCGGCTGGCCGTGGTTGTAGCCATAGCTCACGAGGATCACCGGACAGCCGGCGGCGCGCGCCGCCTGCGCGTCGTTGGCCGAATCGCCGAGCATCAGCACGCGTGACGGCGCCACGCCGAGCGCCTTGCAGGTTTCCAGCAGCGGCAGCGGGTGCGGCTTCTTCTGCGCGAACGCATCGCCACCGAAGACATGCCTGAAGAAGCCTGACAGCTGCTTCTTCTCGAGCAGCGCCTGCGCGAAAGCCGTCGGCTTGTTCGTCAGGCACGCGAGCGGGATGCCGGCCTCGCGCAAACGCTGCAGGCCTTCCTGCACGCCGGGATACAGCCGGGCATGGTCGCCGTTGATGCGCGTGTAGTGCCGCTGGTAGCTGGCCCAGGCCTCGCCTTGGCGATCGTCCGCGCCACCGGTCTCGGCCAGCGTGCAACGGATCAGGTGCTCGGAGCCCTTGCCGACCGTGTGCTCGACGAAGCCGCGGCCGACCGGCGGCAGCGCCAGGTCGGCCAGCATCGCGTTCAGCGCAGCGACGAAGTCGTCGAGCGTGTCGACCATCGTGCCGTCGAGGTCGATGACGGCGGCGTGCCAGGGGGCGCGGTCGAACGCGTGGGAACTCACGAATGCAGTCACGAATGCGGCATGGGGTCGAAAGACCGGATCATGCCGCACCCGTGGCTTACTTCGCGGCGGCCGTGGCCTTCATCAGTTCGCCGTTCAGGTCACCGTCCAGCGACCAGCTGAAGATGCCGCCCAGTCCCTTGGACTTCAGGTAGTTGATCTTCGTCTGGATCACTTCCGGCGTGTCGTAGCTCCAGAAGTTCGTGCCGTCGAACTTGTAGCTCTGCTTCGTGATCGGGTGCACGTACACCGTGCCCGCGGCGCTCTTCAGGACCTTGTAGTCCTCGATGCCCGCCTCGTAGGTGCCACGCGCCGGCGCCGTGGCCTTCTGGTACAGCCCGTTGTTGACGTTCGCCACGCCCGTCCAGCCGCGGCCGTAGAACGGAATGCCGAGGTTGATCTTGTTCGCCGGCATGCCCGATTGCAGCAGGATGCCCACCGCCTCGTCGATGTTGTAGTACGACGCGACGCTGCGCACGCCCGGCTTCAGCGGGTCGTAGTAGTTCGGCCCCGACGGATCCGGATAGAGGTTCGACTGGAAGTCGGTCGGGCCCTGCGGCTCGAACCCACCGTGGAAGTCGTAGCTCATCAGGTTGACCCAGTCCATGTACTGGCCGTACTGGCCGGGCTCGGTCGCGTCGATCTTGTCCTTGCCCGAGCCGAGCGCGGCGGTCAGCAGGTAGTGCTTGCCGTTCACCGCATCGAGCTGGGCACGGAACTCCTTCATCAGCAGCGTGAAGTTGTGGCGGTCGGCCGCGCTCACGGTGTTGTACGGCTGGCCGATCACGGCCGGGAATTCCCAGTCGATGTCGATGCCGTCGAACACGCCGGCCAGCACGCCGTCGCCGCCCCTGCCGCTGTACGCCGGCAGGTTGCCCTTGATGTAGATGTTCAGGCAGGAGCTCACCAGCTGCTTGCGCAGCGCATCGGTCTGCGACGCGGCGGAGAACCACTTCGACCACGTCCAGCCGCCGAGCGAGATCAGCACCTTCAGGTTCGGGTACTTGGCCTTCAGCCCCTTCAGTTCGTTGAAGGAACCGGCCAGCTTCGAATCCCAGGTCGGCGCGGCACCGACCAGGCGCAGCGGCGTGCGGCCGTAGTCGGCCCAGGCGTCGCCGCCGGTGCCGGCGCTTGGATCGTTCGGGTTCGTCGCGCCCGGCTCGAGCTTGTCGATGCCCTGCGCACACTCGTAGCCGCCGTTCTTCTGGTAGATGTTCGCGAACGCGTAGTTGACGAAGGTCAGCGCGTTGGCCGAGCCCGACGAGATGATGTCGGCGACTTCATAGCCGCGGCCGTACACGCCCCACTGCGTGAAGTAGGAACCGACCTGGCGACCGCCGGGCGCCGGGGCCGGCGCGGGGGCCGGTGCAGGCGCGGGTGCGGGTGCCGGGGCCGGCGACGGCGCGGGGGCCGGTGCGGGAGCAGGAGACGGCGCAGGCGCCGGTGCGGGAGCCGGTGCCGGGGCGGTCGAGCAATTGCCGACGGCCGTCCACGGCTGGCCGCTGCCGGCGGGGCCGCTGCTGGTGGCCGGGTTGTTGTTCTGCGTCCAGTAGTTGGCCTTGTAGTTCACGCCGTTGTAGCTGACGGTCGCGCCGCCGGTGTAGGCGGTGGCAGCCACCCAGGCGAGGTAGCAGGTGCCGCCCGGGTTCGGCGGGGGCGCCGGTGCGGGCGCGGGGCTCGGCGCCGGTGCGGGCGACGGCGCGGGAG
>NZ_JBFUFP010000147.1:0-8563 GCF_056403375.1 Rhizobacter sp. P2_H2 | reverse complement strand
CCCTTCGGCTTGTGCGTGGCGTTCGCCGGCGTCGTTGCGACCTCCTTGTTCTCCAGGTGGCTGCGGAAGGCCTTGATGTCGTCGCGGCTGATGGTGCCGTCGTCCGACTGCTGCCACAGCTTCTTCGCGCCCTTGATGTCGCGGCCGTGCTTGGCGTTGTCCAGCTTGCCGAACAGCACCGGGTCCTCGAGGAATTTCTTCGCCGCTTCCTTGTCCTCCGGCGCGGCCTTCGGGTCGTCGGCGATCTTCTGCAGCTTGTCGCGGTTGAACTTGCCGCCGAACGCGCCGTTCGGGTCCGCATCGATGCGGTCCAGCGCCTTCTTCTGGTCGGCGTCGAGCTGCCCCTTGGCCGCGATCTTGTCCTCCATGCTCGCGTGCGAGACCTTGTCCTTGCCGTTGTTCAGGTCCTTCCACTCCTGCGGGTGGTCGGTGAAGTACTTGGCCGCGGCGATCAGCTGCGGCGGGCACTTGCCGGTGTGCGAGGTGCCGTCGACGATCTTGTGCAGCTCGTCCAGCGACATGTCCTTCGGCAGGTAGTCGGCGTACTTGTACAGCTCGTTCTCGGCATCGTTCTTCGTGATCGGCCGGCCCTCGGTCGTCTTGCCGTTGTCGCCCGACGGGATGTAGTTGTCCGCGTAGCCCTGGGCCTTCTCTTCGTTGTAGGCCTTCAGCTCCGGGTCCTCGGCCAGCTTCTGGATGTCCTTCGAGCTGATCTTGTGGTCGAGCTTGCCGTTCTTGCCGCCGTCCAGCATGTCCTGCAGGCCCTGGTCCGACAGCAYGGTGTTCAGCGCCTTGCGCAGGTCCGGCGGCGTCTTCTCGTCCTTGGCCATCTTCTCCATGTCGGAGATCTTGGTGCCGTGCTTGCTGAATGATCCCTCATGGCGCTCCAGCGTCGACAGCGCATCCATGCGCGCGGCCTTCTGCTCCGCGCTCACCGGCCGCTGTGCCGGCGGTAGCTGCTGCTGTTGCTGCTGGGCGGCCTTCTGCATCGCCTGCGCCTGTTGCGCGCCGCCTTGCTGCACCGCGCCGATCATGCCCTTCAGCAGCTGAGCGCCTCCGCCTTCGCCGTCCTCGTCGCCCCCACCCGGCAGCGACAGCGGCGGCAGTTGCCCCATCGTCGATTGCGCGAGCTGCTGCATCGGGTCGCCGCCCTGCGGCGTGCCGCCGAGCTTGCCTTGCGGCGGCACGGCGATGCCGATCCGGCCCTGCAGCCATGCCTTGTTGTCGACCATCATGTTCATGCTCGTTCTCCTGCGGAATGTGGGGTGTTGGAATGGGGCGCCGAGTCGAGGTGTCGCTCAGCGCGCCTGCAGGCTGCCCTGCAGCTGCTGCAGCAAGCCGGTGGGCAGCAGCAGGTGCCGCACCTGGCTGACCAGCACGCCGATCAGCAGCGCGAGCATCAGCATCGTCACCGCGCCCTTGACCGGCTGGCTGAGGTTGGTGGGTTCGAGCTTGTCGGCCGCGCGCGTGATCAGCCCGAAGCCGAGGTCGATCAGCACCAGCACCAGCATCATCGGCGCGGCGAACTTGATCGTGCTCGTCATCAGCGAATCGGTCTGCTGCACGATGAACAGGTCGGGTACGCGGGCCAGGTCGGGCATCGGCGCGAACAGCGGCCACACGTGGAACGAGTCGAAGATCGCGCCGATGAACACCAGCATGCCGCCGAGCGCGAAGAACACCGCGATCACCAGCTGCACCAGCAGGTTCGACACCGGCGTGCTCTGCTGCCCGCTCATCGGGTTGGTGAGCTGCACGCTGTTGTAGCCGGCCTGCGTGTCGATCATCGCGCCCACGCACTCGGCCACCCAGAACACCGTCGAGGCGGCAAAACCCATCAGCAGGCCGATCATCGATTCCTTCAGCGCGAAACCGGCCCACTGGCCGGCCGTCAGGTTGCTCGCGACGTCGGCCGGCAGGCCGAACGCGACGAAGCCGCCGATGATCACGACCAGGCCGGCGCGCACGTAGCCCTGCACGAACTGGTCGCCCATCGGCGGCAGCACGTTGAAGGCGGCGAACAGGCGCAGGCTGGCGAGCGCGGTCGCGAGGAACAGGTCCTCCAGCGGATGCAGCGTGCGCGCGGCGACCTCGTACAGGCCCTGCATGTCATCCATGGGCGGCCTCCTGGCGCTGGGCGCGCTGGCGGGCGACGAAGCGCGCCGCGCCGGTCTCCTCGGTCTCTTCCTCGGCCAGTTCCTCCTGCGCCGCTTCGCGCTCGCGCAGGATGGTGGCGATGCGCTGCTCGAAGCCCTCGATGCGCTGGTCGTTGCGGCGCACCGCCGCCTGCGCGGTCTTCACCACGGCGGCCTGGCGGTCGACGTGCTTGTGGCTGTCGGCCAGGGCCTTCTCGGCCTGTGCGGTCGCGCTTTTCAGGTCCTCGATGCGGAAATCCGCCGCGCGCACCGCGTACGGCGTGAAGGAGGTGCGCAGCAGCGCGTCGCGTTCGTCGCGCGCGTCGCGCTCGTCCTGGCGGCAGGCGGCGAGCTCGCCCTCGGCGGTCCGGCGCGCCTCTTCGAGCTCGGCGAGCTGCTTGCGCGCCGCCTGCACCTCGGCCTCGAGCCGCTCGCCCTGGCGCTTGCGCACCTTCACCAGCGTCCGCAGCGCCTTGACGGGCGCCGCACTCACCTGACGACCTCCGCCAGCTGCCCGAGGATGTCCTCGTACGGCATCAGGTCGCTGGTCTTCTGGTTCAGGAACGCGCGGATCTCGCCGACGCGCTCGATCGCCAGGTCGGCCACCGGATCGTTGCCGGCCTGGTACTCGCCGACCTGCAGCAGCATCTCGACCTCGTCGTACTTGGCCATCAGGTTGCGCAGGTGGCCGGCCGCCTCGGCGTGCTCGGGCGGCACGATCTGCGTCATCACGCGCGACAGGCTGCCCAGCACGTCGATCGCCGGGTACTGGTTCTTCGCCGCGATCTTGCGCGACAGGATCATGTGGCCGTCCAGGATGCCGCGCACTTCCTCGGCGATCGGGTCGCCGCCGCTCTCGTCCTCGGCCAGCACGGTGTACAGCGCGGTGATCGAGCCGACCGCGCCCATGCCGGTGCGCTCCAGCAGCCGCGGCAGCTCGGCGAACACCGACGGCGGGAAGCCGCGCCGCGCCGGCGGCTCGCCCGCCGCCAGGCCGATCTCTCGCTGCGCCCGCGCAAAGCGCGTCAGCGAATCCATCATCAGCAGCACGCGCTTGCCCTGGTCGCGGTAGTACTCGGCGACCGCGGTGGCCACGTAGGCGGCCTTCGCGCGCTCGATGCTCGAACGGTCGGAGGTGGCGCACACCACCACCGACTTCGCCATGCCCTCGGGGCCGAGGATGAACTCGATGAACTCGCGCACCTCGCGGCCGCGTTCGCCGATCAGCGCGATCACGCTCACGTCGCACTGCGCGCCGCGCGCCAGCATGCCCATCAGCGTGCTCTTGCCGACGCCGGCCGGCGCGAAGATGCCCATGCGCTGGCCTTCGCCGAGCGTCATCAGCCCGTCGATGATCTTGACGCCGGTGGGCAGCGGGTGCTCGATCATCGCGCGGCTCATCGGGTCCGGCGGATCGGCGAACACCGGCCGTTCCTCGTCGCCGAGCAGCGGGCCGAGCCCGTCGATCGGGTCGCCCAGGCCGCTGATCACGCGGCCGAGCAGCTGCGGGCCGACGCGCACCGACAGCGGCCGGCCGGTGCCGACCACCTGCGTGCCTTCGGAGACGCCGCCCATCGAGCCGAACGGCGACAGGATGGCGCCGTGCTTGCCGAAGCCGACCACCTCGGCGCGCTGCAGCAGGCGGCCGCGCGGGTCGCGCAGCTCGCACAGCTCGCCGACCTTGGCGTCCAGGCCACTCGCGCGGATCAGCGTGCCGACCACCTCGGTGACGCGGCCGGTGCGGGCCAGCACGTCCTCATGCGTCAGCTCCTGCTCGAGCGTGCTGACGAAGCGCTGGAAGCTGGTGTCCATGGTCAGGCGGCTTCCAGGTGGTCTTCGGTGGGGGTGTCGTCACGGGATTCGTCGGCGTCTGCGTCTTCGGCGTCGTCCGCCTGCGCCATCTCGCGGGCCGCGCGCTCGACGGCACGGCGGATCGCGGCCAGCTGCGTGTCGAGCCCGGCATCGATGACACCGCTGTCGGATTCGAAGCGGCAGGCGCCTTCGGGCATCTGCGCATCGACGACGACCTCGATCGCCGTGCCGGTAGCGCCCTGGGGCAGCTGCGCCATCAGCTCGGCGATGGCGCGTTGCGCGTCCTCGCGGTCGGCCTCGGGCACGCGCAGCGTCAGCATGGCCGAGTCCTTCACCAGCTTCGTGATGGTGCGCAGCGAGCGGCGGTACAGCGCCGAGCGGTCTTCCTGCTCGATCACGCGCTCCACCGCCATCGAGACGATGCCCGACAGCCGCTCGCTCTGGCGCACCAGCGTGCGCCGGCGCGACTCGGCGGCCTGCAGCTGCTGCGAGGCCCAGTGCGCCGCGGCGTCCTGCGTGCCCTGGTCGAAGCCCTGCTGCCAGGCGCCGTCGAACTGCGCCTGCGCCTGGGCGAGCAGGTCATCGGCCTGCGCCTGTGCGTCGGCGAGCAGCGCGTCGGCCTGGGCTTGCGCCTCGGCCAGCACGCGCTCGCGCTCGGCGTCGATCGCCGCGGCCACGTCGGCCGACGACACCAGCTGCGCGTGGTCCTGTGCGCGCAGCACGCCGTCGTCTAGGCCGACAGTGCACGGTCCATGGGTGAGCCAAACAGCCATGCATGCTCCGGAAAGTAGTGGGGAAGTCGAGCCATCATTGAATCGCCGGGCGGCGAGGCCGATGGGGCGGCGGAAGAAGACGCGGATGGAAACGCGAAGGCCGGGTCGGCCTGCGTGCTGCCCGGCGCGAGCGCGAGCCGCACCCAGGCCAGCGTGTGCTTGCAGTGCCATTCGCGGCGCTCGCTCAGGCGGGCGTAGCCGGCGGCGGCCAGGCGTTCGGGGTCGAGCTCGGCGGCCGACAGCGCGCCGGCGGCCGGGTTGCCGGTGATCCGGGGCGCGGCCAGCAGTTCGTTGTAGGCCGCCTCGCCGATGCGCTCGATGACGGCCTGGCGCGCGCCGCGGCCGATGCAGCGGCGCACGCGCTCGCGCTCGGCATGCAGCGCGACGGCGCCCAGCACGCGCAGCACCTGCTCGCGCGGCAGCAGCGCGATGCGGTGCGCCCGGTGCTGGAAGCCGGCCAGCGACGCCCAGCGCAGGCCGTAGACCCCGGCCAGTGCGGAGGCGCCGCGCTCGCTGGCCGCGGCCGGCGGTGGCGTCTCGAAGCCGATGCGTTGCCAGGCGGCCTGCACCCAGGCGGGGTGCAGCTGCGCGGCGATGTCGGCGGATTTCGCGCGCGCGGTCGCCAGCAGGTGGCGCAGCAGCGGCACGGTCTCGGCGGACGCGGGCAGCGCGTTCATCAGGCGGCTCCGGCGGCAGCGGTGTCGGCGCCGGACTTCAGCAGCCCGCGGCGGCGCGCGAAGGCATAGCCGCCACCGAGCAGCGCGCCGGCGCCGAGCAGCAGCGACAGGCCGAGCACCGGCGACATCCCGCTGCGCTGCGCGAGCGCCGCGCTGGCCGTCTCCGGCAGCGCGGCCGCGGCCACCAGCGTCACGTTGACGTTCTCGTAGGTCAGGCCCTCGACGCTGCGCACCACGAGGTTCTTGACTGTCGGCACCAGCGTGGCCACGTTCGATTYGGCGCGGTGCTTGATGAACACCGACGCGCTCGACGGCTTCACATGCTCGGCTAGCGGGTCGTTGTTCGGCAGCACCACGTGCACGCGGGCCGACACCACGCCGTCGATGCTCGACAGCGTCTTCTCGAGCTCCTGCGACACGCCGTAGATGAAGCGCACGCGCTCCTCGGTCGGCGTCGAGATCAGGCCGTCCTTCTTGAACATGTCGCCCAGGTTGGCGCGGCGTTCGGCCGGCAGGCCGTTGGCGCGCAGCACCGCGAGCGCGCGGCCCATGTGGTCGGTCTCGACCGCGACGTTCCAGGTCTTGCCGTCGGGGCTGGCCTTGGCGGCGTCGAGGTTGGCCAGCAGCAGCACGCCCAGCATGTCGTTGGCGTCGGCCTCGGTCAGCTTGGTGTAGACGTCCTGCTTGCAGCCGGCGAGCGCCAGGGCGCAGGCGGCGAGCACGATCGCGCGCAGCAGGAAGGCCGGAGGGGTGGGGATCGACAGGGTGGTCAGCACGGTGGGCTCCTTCAGGACCGCGAGGTCACTGGTTCTTCAACAGGGTTTGCAGGCTCTTGTTCGAGCCCTGCGTGATCGAGGTGGCGATCTGCAGCTTCAGGTTCGTCACCGCGACGTTGCGGCTGACCGCCATCGACGCGGCGACCACCTCGGAGGCACCCATGCCGGGCGCCGCGGCGAGGAAGTTCTCGACCTGGCCTTCGACGCGCTGCAGGTCGCCCTGCTGGCGCTCGATCACGTGCTGAATCACGTTGCCCGGGTGGCTCACCGATGCGGCGGCATGGTCGGTGCTGCGCTGCATCAGCGACTGGAAGTTCTGCTGCATCTCGGGCGTGACGGCCGAGGGCACGGGTGCCACGCCGTGGCCGGCGCCTTGCGTCGCCTGCGAGGCCAGGGCCTGCAGCGCCTGCTCGGCGGGGTTCAGCGGGGCGACGGATGAAATCGGGTTGATCATGGTTCGTCCTCGGTGGAACGGGTCAGCAGGCCAGGCCCATCGGCGGCATCATCGACAGGTGGCTGCCGCCCTGGGAGTCGTTCGAGGCCTTGCGGATCTGGCGGCCGGAGGCCGATTCCAGCGCATCGACGATGCCGCGTGCCGCGGCGTCCGCCGGCAGCGCGATCGCCTCTTCGGCATAGGTTTCCCACAGGCCGTCCTGCTGCACGTACAGCGTGAACGACAGCATCGCCTTGATGACCGCGTTGGTCGGGTGCTTGTGCTCGGTGCGTTCCAGCAGCGAGCGGGCGCCGGTGAAGTCGCCGGCATGGATCAGGATGCGGGCCTCGGCCGCAGCGAGCTGCGGCAGGTTCGGATGCACCGCCGACATCAGCTTCAGCACCGTGGCGACATCGTTGCGCGGCGCAATCTCGCTCGCGAGCGAGTAGACCGCGGCGAACAGATCGGTTTGCCACTTCGGCAGCTTGCGTGCGGACATGGTCGAATCCTTCAGGCCAGTTCAAAGAGTCTGGAAAGGTGGCATCGCCGACCCGATGCCCCGGGGGTGGAACAGCAGAAAAGGGCGGACGGTCGGTCCGCCATGAATGGCTTACTGCGCCGCCGACTTGAACGACTCGCCGGCCTTCTTCATGACGCTGTTCAGACCGTCGTTGATCGACGCCATCATGTTCATCTTGGCCATCGCCGAGCTGGCTTGCATCTGCATCTCGGTCATGGCTTGCGCGTCTTGCACGGCGCTGTTCAGCGACTGGCCCGTGGTGCTGACATCGCTCCCGCCGATCGAGTTCAGGGTGCTGCCCACCGAGTTGGAGGCGTTGTTGGCGACCGCGCTTGTGCCGGCCATGGTGGCGGCGTTGCTGGCAGCACCGGAGGCGGTGCTGGTGAGGTTCTTGCCAAGGCCCAGGGCGCCGGAGCTGGAGAAGAGGTTGAGCGGGTTCATGTCGTTTCCTTTCAGGGGTGCCTTGCAGGCGGGTTGCAACCACTTGGCAGGCTCCGTGTGGAGCCTGATCGAGAGCGGGTTACGTTGCTCTGTCGAATTCGGTCGATGCGATGGCCGAAGCCAGCGCGCGTTGAAGGGAGCCGTCCTGCGGCCACATGCGTGACAGCGCGGCGAAGATCGTGTCGGCGTCCTGTTCGCTGCCGTGCACCAGGCCGAGCGCCATCGCGGCGGCCAGCTTGCGGACGACCTCGATCTGCAGGGGCTGTGCATCCATGGGTGCAGTCCTCGAGAGATCAGGCGACGAGTTCGCGGCCGTGCGTCTTCTGCCAGGCCAACAGCACGATGCGGCGCGACGCGGCGAAGGCCTCGCTCACGAGCCCGGCGAAGTTCTTCTCCTCGAAGTCCGTCGCGCGCAGCTGCATCTGCTGGCTCAGCGTCTCGGCCTGCGCGAAGTACTTCGCGAGGCGGCGCGTCTTGTCGCCGGTGGTGTCGCCGTTCACGGTGGCCTGCAGCTTGTCGAAGTCGGCCAGCAGGTCGGCGGGCGGGGGGGCGAGATCGGTGCTCATCAACGGACTCCTTGGAGGGCGGTCTGACCGTTGGTCAGCACCGCATCGGGGGCGACGGTGAGCACCAGGTGCTTCACACCGTCACGGGTTTCCATCACCGACACGCCGTCGGTCGACAGGGATGACAGGACGGCCGGGCTCGGCGGCTGCGGCGTCGCAGGCTCCTCGAGCACCGCGTCGATGCGCTTGACGACCGGCGACAGGTCGGCGGTGACGCGATCGATCGCGGCCTGCGTCGCGGCGACGTCGTTGGCCTTCACCGCGTAGCTGAAGACGCCGGCGCCGCGGTAGGTGATCTGTGCGCCGGGCAGGCCGATCGCGCTGCGGATCGTCTCGGCGACATCGCTTGCCACCGACACGTGCTGCTGCAGCGGGAAGCCGGCGGGTGCGGCCTTCAGCGCGGCGTTCACCGCACGCAGCTGCTCGGCGT
>NZ_JBFUFP010000146.1:0-8570 GCF_056403375.1 Rhizobacter sp. P2_H2 | reverse complement strand
GTGCCCGGCGCTGCGCTGCATCGTCGCGGCCGGCGCGGCGGCCGGGCAGGGCGATGTCGACTGGGACACGCTGCTGCAGCAGGACGAGGGCGGCTTCGTGCCCGTCACGACGCGGGCCGCCGACCCGGCGATCCTGATCTACACCAGCGGCACCACCGGCCCGCCGAAGGGCGCACTGCTGCCGCAGCAGGCGCTGATCGGCAACCTGAGCGGCTTCGTCGCGAGCCAGAACTGGTTCCCGCGCCGCGACGAGGTGTTCTGGAGCCCGGCCGACTGGGCCTGGACCGGCGGGCTGATGGACGCGCTGCTGCCCACGCTGTACTTCGGCCGCGAGATCGTCGCGTACCAGGGGCGCTTCAGCCCCGAGAAGGCCTTCGAGCTGATGGCGCGCTACGGCGTCACCAACACCTTCCTGTTCCCGACCGCGCTGAAGGCGATGATGAAGGCCGTGCCGTCGCCGCGCGGACGCTACGCGCTGCGGCTGCGCACGGTGATGAGCGCCGGCGAGGCGGTCGGCGACGCGGTGTTCGCCTGGTGCCGCGAGCAGCTCGGCATCACCGTCAACGAGATGTTCGGCCAGACCGAGATCAACTACGTGGTCGGCAACTGCACCGAATACCTGGATGCCGAAGGCCGCGCGCAGCCCGGCTGGCCGGCGCGCCCGGGCAGCATGGGCCGCGCCTACCCGGGCCACCGCGTCGCGGTGCTCGACGACGCCGGCCGCGAATGCCCGCGCGGCACGCCGGGCGACGTCGCGGTGCACCGCCGCGACGTGCACGGCACGCCCGACCCGGTCTTCTTCCTCGGCTACTGGAAGAACGACGGCGCGACGCGCGCCAAGTTCACCGGCGACCCCGACGACAGCTGGTGCCGCACCGGCGACACCGCGCTGATGGACGACGACGGCTACCTCTGGTACCAGGGCCGCAGCGACGACGTGTTCAAGGCAGCAGGCTATCGGATCGGGCCGAGCGAGATCGAGAACTGCCTGGTCAAGCACCCGGCCGTCGCGAACGCGGCGGTGGTGCCGAAGCCCGATGCCGAGCGCGGCGCGCTGGTCAAGGCCTACGTGGTGCTGGCGGCCGGCGTGGCCGGCGATGCGGCGCTGGTCGAGCAGCTGCAGGCGCATGTGAAGGGCCGGCTCGCGCCCTACGAGTACCCGAAGGAGATCGAGTTCATCGACGCGCTGCCGATGACGACCACCGGCAAGGTGCAGCGGCGCGTGCTGCGGCTGGAGGAAGAGGAGCGGGCACGCGGTTCCGGAAATCTCCCTAAACTGGCCGGATGACGACCTTCACCACCCTCCCGCTCGGCCGCAGCGACCTGCGCGTCACCCCGATCTGCCTCGGCACGATGACCTTCGGCGAACAGGTCGACGAAGCTGCGGCGCACCGCATCCTCGACGAAGCCGTCGCGCGCGGCATCAACTTCATCGACACCGCCGAGATGTACGCGGTGCCGACGCGCCGCGAGACCTACGGCGCCACCGAACGCATCGTCGGCAACTGGTTCGCGGCCCGGCCCGGCGTGCGCCAGAAGGTGGTGCTCGCGACCAAGGTGGCCGGCCCCGGCCGCAGCATGGACTGGGTGCGCGGCGGCAGCGCGAACCTGCTGCCGGCCGAGATCGTGCAGGCCTGCGACGACAGCCTGAAGCGCCTGCGCACCGACGTGATCGACCTCTACCAGATCCACTGGCCGAACCGCAACGTGCCGACCTTCGGTGCGTTGTATTTCGATCCGTCCAAGGATGCCGAATTCAGCAGCATCCACGAGCAGCTGCAGGCGCTGGCCGGGCTGGTGAAGGCCGGCAAGGTGCGGCACATCGGGCTGTCGAACGAGACGCCGTGGGGCGTCGGCGAATTCGTGCGGCTGGCCGGCCAGCATGGGCTGCCGCGCATCGCCACCGTGCAGAACCCGTATGCGCTGACCAGCCGAGCGCTCGACAACGGGCTCGACGAGACGCTGTACCGCGAGCAGGTCTCGCTGCTCGCCTACTCGCCGCTCGCGTTCGGCGCGCTGACCGGCAAGTACGACGAGATCGGCTTCGATGCCGCCGACAAGCCCGGGCGGCTGGCGATCTTCGACGGCATGAAGAAGGGCCGCTGGGGCCGCCCCGAGGCGCTGGCCGCCGCGCGCCTGTACAACGCGCTGGCACGGCGCCACGGCCTCTCGCCGACGCAGCTCGCGCTCGCCTTCGTCTACGGCAGCCGGCGCGTCGCGAGCACCATCATCGGCGTCACGTCGCTCGCGCAGCTGGACGAGAACCTGGCGGCCTGGGGCACGACGCTGTCGCCGGAGCTGCTGGCCGAGATCGACGCGATCCGCTGGACGCACCGCGACCCGGCGCAGTGACGGCGCGCGCTGCAGGCGCTCGCCGGCTCAGCCGAAGGTGAACGCAAACGCCCGGGCCCCCGGGTCGAGGAAGCGGATCTCGATGGTCCGGTCGCCGATGCGGCCCTGCTGGCGCACCAGCTGGTACAGGCGCTCGGCGTCGATCACGCCGTTGCCGTCGGCATCGGTGTCGACACCGTGGTCGGCACCGGGYGGCTTGCCGTCCAGCGTCAACCGGAAGCGCACCGGCATGCCGGCCGATGCGCGGCCGAGCACCAGGTGCAGGTCGCGCGCATGGAAGCGATACACCACGCTGCCGCCGGCGCGGCCCAGCTCGGCGAACTCGGGTCGCACCGTCCACTCGCCCGACAGCCCCCATTCGTTCACCCGCGGCGTGCCCGGCGCGTACAGGTGGCTGCGTTCGGGAACGATCCCGCCCGGTGACGAGAAACCTTCCGCCTGCTGGTAGCCGACGTAGGTTTCCTGCGACTTCGCGTTCGCCATGTCGGGCGGCAGGCCGATGCCGCGGGTGTCCAGCGCGACGGAGGGCGCCGGCTTGCGCGCCGCCTCGCTGCCCGATTCCTTCAGCAGCGCCTGGATCATCTTCTCCGCGGTGTCGAAGTCGCCTTCGCCGAACTGCCGGTGGCGGATGAGGCCCTGCGCATCGACGAGGTAGAACGCCGGCCAGGCGCGGTTCTGGAACGAGCGCCAGATCGCGTAGTTGCTGTCGATCGCGACCGGGAAGTCGATCTTCAGGTCCTTGGTCGCGCGCTCGACGTTCGCGAGGTTCTTCTCGAACGCGAACTCCGGCGTGTGCACACCGACCACCACCAGGCCCTGGGCCGTGTAGCGCTGCGCCCAGGCCCGCACGTGGGGCAGCGTGCGCAGGCAGTTGATGCACGAGTACGTCCAGAAATCCACCAGCACCACCTTGCCGCGCAGCGACTCGAGCGTCAGCGGCGGTGAGTTGAGCCAGCCGACCGCGCCGTCCAGGCGTGGCATCGGCGGCTCGGCCGCGTGGGCCGCGGGCGTTGCGAGGCAGGCGGCCAGCACGGCCAGCAGGGTCAGCGGCCGGCCCAGCGACGTGATGCGGTGGAGGATGGACATGGCGGGCCTCAGCGAACAGCTTGCACGGCGGCGAGTATCACGGCGGCGACCTTCTCGGGCTGCACCTGCTGCGGGACGTGGCTGGTCTTCAGATCGGTCACGGTGGCGCCGATCTTCTTCGCCATATCCTGCTGCTGCGGCGGCGGGATCATGTGATCGTTCAACGCGACGACGAACCAGCTCGGCCGGGTCTTCCAGGCGGCGGTCGTGACGGGCTGACCGAAGGCCTTGCCGAGGATCGGGCCCTGCGTCGCGAACATCACCGAGGTCTGCTTCGCCGGCAGGTCGGGGGCGAAGTGCTTCGCCATGCCTTCCTCGCTCAGGCGCAGGAAGCCCGAGGCGTCGCTGACGAGGTGGGCCAGCCCCGGGGCCGGTGCATAGCCCTTGCCGGCGTCGGCGGTCGACTGGCCGGCGTCCGGCGCGAACGCGGCGACGTAGACCAGCGCGGCGACCTTGTCGTTGTTGCCGGCTTCGGTGATCACCGTGCCGCCCCACGAATGGCCGACCAGCACGACCTTGCCCGGCTGCGCATCGATGGACCGCTTCGCGGCGGCCACGTCGTCTTCCAGCGAGCTCAGCGGGTTCTGCACCGCAGTGACGCTGACACCCTTGGCCTGCAGCAGCGGGATGACCTTGGCCCAGTCGGAGCCGTCGGCGAAGGCGCCGTGGACGATCACGACAGCGGGCTTCGAGGCGTCCTTCGCATCGGCAGCGTGTGCGGTGGCGGCCATGCTGAACGTGGCGGCGACGAGGGTGAGGGAGAGGAGTGTCTTCATGGGATGGATACCGTGGGTTGAAAAAGGATGCGGGCTCATGCCTTCGCGACGTCGATCACCGCCTGCGCGAACGCACGCGGCGCTTCCTGCGGCAGGTTGTGGCCGATGCCGCCGGAGACGTTGCGGTGCTCGTACGGGCCGGTGAACTTCCCGGCATACGCCGACGGTTCCGGGTGCGGCGCGCCGTTGGCATCGCCTTCCAGCGTGATGGCCGGCACCGTGATGCGCGGCGCGGTGGCCAGCTTCGCCTCGATCTCGTCGTACTTCGATTCGCCGGCTGCGAGGCCGAGCCGCCAGCGGTAGTTGTGGACCGCGATCGCGACGTGGTCGGGGTTGTCCAGCGCCTTGGCGGAGCGGTCGAAGGTCGCATCGTCGAAACGCCACTGCGGCGACGCCGTCTGCCAGATCAGCTTCGCGAACGCATGGCGGTTCGCGTCGTAGCCGCGGCGGCCGCGTTCGGTCGTCAGGTAGAACTGGTACCACCACTGCAGCTCGGCCGCCGGCGGCAGCGGCTGCTGGCCGGCCTGCACGTTGGTCACCAGGTAGCCGCTGACCGACACCAGCGCCTTCGTGCGCTGCGGCCACAGCACCGCGACGATGCAGGCGGTGCGCGCGCCCCAGTCGCAGCCGGCCATCACGGCCCGGTCGATCTTCAGCGCGTCCATCAGCGCGATCACGTCCTGCGCGATGGCGCCCTGCTGGCCGTTGCGCGGCGTGTCGGCCGACAGGAAGCGCGTCGTGCCGTAGCCGCGCAGGAACGGGACGATCACGCGGTAGCCCGCCGAGGCCAGCAGCGGCGCCACGTCGACATAGGTGTGGATGTCGTAGGGCCAGCCGTGGAACAGCATCACCACCGGCCCGTCGGCCGGACCGGCTTCGGCGTAGCCGACGCTCAGCACGCCGGCGTCGACCTGCTTCAGCGCGCCGAACGAGGTGTTGGTGCCGGGCTTGATGTCGGGCAGCGTGGCGCGCGACGACTGCGCCGCAGCGGGCGTGACCAGGCCCAGCTGCAGCGCGCTGAAGCCCAGGGCTGCTGCACCGAACAGGTGGCGGCGTTGGAGATCGATCTTCTCGGACATGGCGAACCTCTCGTGTTGGGATGCGTCATTGRGCCGGTCCGACGTATCCGGGGTGTGTCGTGAACGCKGCCGTTTTGTCCCGTGCTGTGTACGCAATCCGATCGGACAAAGAGTGATACAGAGCGATTCCCTACACTCGCGGACATGGCACGCAAGGACCACGCTTCCGAGACCCCCGCGACGCAGCTGCTGCGCAAGAACGGCATCGCGTTCACCGAACACCTCTACGACTACGTCGAGCATGGCGGCACCACCGAATCGGCGCGCCAGCTCGGCGTCGACGAGCACCACGTCGTCAAGACGCTGGTGATGGAGGACGAGACCGCCGCGCCGCTGATCGTGCTGATGCACGGCGATCGCCAGGTCAGCACGAAGAACCTCGCGCGACAGATCGGCGCGAAGAAGGTCGCGCCGTGCAAGCCCGAGGTGGCGCAGCGCCACAGCGGCTTCCTGGTCGGCGGCACCTCGCCGTTCGGCACCCGCAAGGCGATGCCGGTGTACGTGGAGGCCGGCATCCTCGAGCTGCCCGGCATCTACATCAACGGCGGGCGGCGCGGCTACCTGGTCGGCATCTCGCCCGGCGTGCTGACGAGCCTGCTCGGGGCCAGGCCGGTGCAGTGCGCCGGTGCAGAATAGGCGCCCAGCCGAAACTGCCAGCCGGACGCCCCGCGCCCGCGGCCAAGACCCCATGGAGACTCTCTACACCGTTGCCGCCGTGATCGCGGCCTACCTGATCGGCTCGCTGTCGTTCGCCGTGATCGTCAGCCGGGCCATGGGCCTGAACGATCCACGCAGCTACGGCTCGGGCAACCCGGGCGCGACCAACGTGCTGCGCTCGGGCAACAAGACCGCGGCCATCCTGACGCTACTGCTCGATGCGCTGAAGGGCTACGTGCCGGTGCTGCTGGTGGTGCTGTTCGGTGCGCGTTTCGGGCTGCGCGAGGGCACCGTGGCGCTGGTCGGGCTGGCGGCCTTCGTCGGCCACCTGTGGCCGGTGTTCTTCCGCTTCCAGGGCGGCAAGGGCGTCGCCACCGCGGCCGGCGTGCTGCTCGCGTTCAACCCGTGGCTGGGCGCGGCGACGCTGCTCACCTGGATCATCATCGCGGGCTTCTTCCGCTACTCGTCGCTGGCGGCGCTGGTGGCGGCGGTCTTCGCGCCGTTCTACCAATTGCTGATCTGGGACGGCGGCCCGCTCGCCGGCGCGATCGTCGTGATGAGCCTGCTGCTGGTCTGGCGCCACCTGCCCAACATCCAGAAGCTGATCGCCGGCACCGAGAGCAAGCTCGGCAGCAAGAAGGCGGCGGCTGCGGCGGCCAAGGGGCATCCGCCGCAACATCAGCCGCAACATCAGCACCAACACCCGCCGCAACACCCGCACAAGCATTCCCACAAACATTCCGACCACGGAGCCAAGCCATGACCCACGCCGTACGGCGTTTCCACGTCGAGGACCGCTATTCCGACATGGCCATCCACCATGGCACGGTCTACCTCGCCGGCCAGGTGCCCGACGACACCACGCAGGACATCCGTGGCCAGACCCGCCAGGTGCTGGCGATGGTCGACCGGCTGCTCGCCGAAGCGCACACCGACAACGCGCACATCCTGATGGCGCAGATCTTCCTGGCCGACATGGCCGATTTCGCCGGCATGAACGAGGTCTGGGACGACTGGGTCGCCCCCGGCGATGCCCCGCCGCGGGCCACCGTGCAGGCGAAGCTGGCGAACCCGGCCTACCGGATCGAGATCGTCGTCACCGCGGCGCTGAAGGTCTGATACGTCAGCTCCATGCGGCGAAAGCCGGGCCGGCGCAGGGGATTTGCAGACGAGGGGGCTTGTAGATGCGAACGGTTCGCATTTAAACTGCAAGCCATGCACACCTCCACCCACCTGTCCTCCGCCGCGCAGGCCCTGCCCGCGGCGCCCGTCCGTTCTCCCCGCGTGCAGCCGGTCGGCGGCGGCGCGGCAGGTCCGCTGCGCTGCATCACCAGCGACGCGGTCTTCGCCGGGGAAACGCTGGTCATCATCGACCACCACGGCATCGAGTACCGTTTGCGGCAAACGTCGCTCGGCAAGCTGATCCTGACGAAATAGGGTCCGCTCGTACTCAAGTCGGTGCCGGGCCGCGCCGATAGCCTCCTGATCCCGTTGCAGCCGCCCAGGCTGCGCGGGCGATTCAGGAGACAACATGAATTTCGTCAACCGGATGAAGATCGGGACGCGACTGGGCCTGGGTTTCGGCGTCGTGATCCTGTTGCTGGTGATGATCACCGGCGTGTCGGTGTGGCGCATCCGCGCCATCAATGCGGCCACGGCCGAGATCGTCAGCGAGGGCTACGGCCAGATCGCGCTGGCCACCGAGATCGACCGTGCCGTCAACAAACAGGCCAACCACCTGCGCAGCGCGGTGCTGGCCGTCGGTGACGACGCCGAGGTCAAGGGCTACATCACGAAGGTCAGCGAGGCCACGCGCGAGATCTCGCAGCTGCGCGAGAAGCTGGCCGGGAGCGGCGCCACGCCCAAGGGCGACGAACTGCTGAAGGCCTTGCAGGAAAGCGGTGACGCCTACGTCAAGAAGCGCCAGAAGGTGGTCACGCTGCTGCAGGCCAACCTGCCGGATGCGGCGCGCAACTTCCTGCTGAAGGAAGTGCGGCCGCTGCAGGACGCCTACCTGGCCGCTTCGCTCGACATGGTTCGCTTCCAGGAAACGCAGATGCAGGACGCCGCGCGCCAGGCCCAGGCTTCGGGCCGCGCGGGGATCGTCACGACACTGGTGCTGGCCGGTGTGGCTGCGCTGTGCGCGGTCGCCATCAGCCTGGTGATCAGCCGCTCGATCACCGGTGCGCTGCGGCGCGCGGTGCTGGTGGCCGAGACGGTGGCGGCCGGCGACCTGACCTCGCGCATCGAGGTGCGCAGCGGCGACGAGACCGGGCAGCTGCTCGGTGCCTTGCAGGTGATGAACGACAGCCTGGTGCGGGTGGTCGGCGCGGTGCGGGCCGGCTCGGACAGCATCGCGACCGGCTCGAGCCAGATCGCCGGCGGCAACGCCGACCTGTCGCAGCGCACCGAGGAGCAGGCCTCGAACCTGCAGCGCACGGCAGCGTCGATGGAGCAGATCACCGCGACGGTGCGGGCGAATGCCGACACCGCGCGCCAGGCCACGCAGCTCGCGAGCTCGGCCCGCCAGGTGGCGGTGCAGGGCGGCGACGTGGTCGGCAGGGTGGTGACGACGATGGAGGAGATCAGCGCCAGCTCGCGCAAGATCAGCGACATCATC